>CAYGNA010000085.1:0-10661 GCA_964351065.1 uncultured Pseudomonadales bacterium | reverse complement strand
GAGCAACAATCACAACAAGACTTTAAAGGGAGTTGCCAATGAAATTTGGACTGATACCAGTAAATATCGGGGTTGATTCTGCCGAGCAGATGATTGGCCTTGCCCAGTTGGCTGAGTCTGTGGGCTATGAGTCTGTCTGGACCTTTGAGCACGTGATTGTACCGGTCGATTATGACTCCAAATATCCCTATAGCAAAAGTGGGAAAATGGGCGGAGCACCTGAGGCGGTGATGATTGATCCCCTGATTGCCCTGACGGCAATTGCAGCGGCCACCAAAACGCTGCGACTTGGTACGGGTGTGAATATCCTGTCCCAGGCGAACCCGCTGTACGTTGCCAAGCAGACGGCGAGTCTCGATATGATCTCAAATGGTCGCTTTATGCTGGGTGTCGGCATTGGCTGGTTGCGAGAGGAGTTTGAAGCCCTGGGGACACCTTTCGAAAAGCGCGGCGCACGGTTTGATGACTACGTAGCTGCTATGCGTAAGGTCTGGTCGGGTGAGGTTGTGCAGCACCAGAGCGAGTTCATCAACTGGCAAAACTTCAAAAGTTATCCCATACCCGTCCAGAATCCGATGCCTGTTGTGATTGGAGGTATCAAGGGCAAAATCCACGAACGAATTGCTCGTTATGGCAATGGCTGGTTTGCGCCAACTTCCGACCCGGTGGAACTGACTGGCCATCTGGATAAGGTTCGAGCGGCGTGTGATGCGATTGGTCGTGATTTTGCCGAAATCGAGATTACCTGTATGTGGCCAGGGCAGGGCGGCAAAGAAGCAGTTGCTACGCTTGCAGCGGCAGGCTGCCACCGGCTTGTTGTGCCGCTGTTTGCGCTTGGTCCGGACCCGGTGGCAGGCATCAGCAGACTGGCAGAAAGTGTGATCAGCTGATATGGCGGTAAGCCTGTCCGATGTCCTCGCAGCGCGGCAACTCATTAGCAGCTGTATTCATGTGACGCCAGTGTTTACCAGTCATCTGGTTGATCGGCAGGTAAGTGCAAGCGTGTTCTTCAAATGTGAAAACCTGCAGAAAGCCGGCGCATTCAAGGCGCGAGGTGCGGCTAACGCGGTGTTCCTGTTGACTGACGATGTGGCAGCAAAAGGTGTCGCTACCCATTCTTCGGGTAATCATGGTTCAGCACTGGCACGGGCAGCGCAGTTGCGCGGTATTCCCGCGTTTATTGTTGTGCCCAGTAACGCCAAAGCCGTTAAGAAAGCAGCAATCCTGGAGTATGGCGGTCAGGTCATTGAGTGTGAGCCAACCCTGGCAGCACGCGAGCGGACCCTGGCTGAGGTTGTCGAGCGAACCGGCGCTAACTTTGTTCCACCTTACGATGATGATCGCGTCATTGCGGGGCAGGGGACTGCAATGCTCGAACTGCTTGAGCAGGTGCCGGCGCTGGATATGGTCGTTGTGCCGGTGGGTGGTGGTGGTTTGCTTGCTGGCACCGCATTGGTCTGCGAGGGGCATGGCATCAGGGTCTACGGTGCCGAGCCGGTTGGAGCAGATGACGCTTATCGTTCCTTTGCCAGCGGTGAGCGAGTGGTGAGCCACGTGCCGGACACCATCGCCGACGGGTTACTGACGACACTGGGCGCAAAGAACTTCGACGTCATTGCGCACCACGTCCAAGGCATCCTGCTCGCGAGTGACGACGAGATTGTTGCAGCAATGCGCCTGCTGTGGTCCAGGATGAAGTTGGTGGTTGAACCGTCTGCTGCAATTACGCTGTCAGTGATTCAGAAGCATCCAGAGGTTTTTGCCGGCAAACGGGTAGGCGCTATTTTGACCGGGGGCAATGTCGATCTTGATCATCTACCGTTTTCCGGGCATTAATTCCGTTTAGATAGCAATTAGCCACACGATAGCGCCGATTGAATAACCCAGCACCTGGCCGCGATCCCCTGAACCGTTGGCCAAGCCTTCATCCAGTTCACTCTGCGGATCGCCACCGCGCCAGGCCCGGTGAATGATAGGGGCTTCGAACAGCGTGGCGCTGATCGCCCTCGCCAAGGCAACCGCAAACAGCGTTGCGCGCCCCAAATTGTCCAGCGGCAGGGCGAAGAAAATGATCAGGACGAGAAGCCAACTCCCCATAAGCCCGCCCAGACTCATGGAAAGAAACTGGTCAGTGGTGTTTTTGTCAAACCGGAAACCAAAAATGAACTGGCTGGTTGGTGTTTGCACCATGGGCGAATAGGCACCCGACAGGCGCGCACCGGCAAAATGGCCCCACTCATGCATCAGGATAGAAAGAACACCAGCCGCGACGACTGCATTAACGACAGCAACTGTGTGCGCAAGAAACAGGTCTGTTTGTGTCGCCCATGCGTCCGCCGCACCAAACAGTGTAATGGCACCGAGCAATGCCAGTCCGTGCCAGGCACCTATTTTGCGAAAGCGCTCACCGTCTGAGAGTTTTTGTATTGCAGCTTCGGCCATGCAGTTTGCTCCGGGTTGTTTCCGTCAGGGTTAATTTTTTACGGGTTTTCCAAGTGAATCAAATGCCTTGGTGAAGCCGTCAAGAGACAGCGGTAATGATACATTCTGTTGGGCGGTTGCGCCGAAAACCAGTTTAGCCGCATTGCCTTTCTTCAGGCTGTCGACAAATGTTTCAGACATCGCCAACAGTCCAAGACACCCACTACCATCACAACGTTGCACAGTCGCGGTAAGCCCTTCTTCACTGTCATCAACAAAAATCGAAATGCCGCGAGGAAGAAAAATGCCCAGCGGTGCTGTGAGGTACAAGATGGGGCGGTCATTGTCAGCGACGTAGCCTACCGCAGTCTGGAATACCAGTTGGCCAGACTCGTTTTGGTTAGCAGACTGTACAATCTGGCATACCTGGACGCCTTCTGTGCTTGCCGTGCAAATTCTTGACCAGTCACCGAAAGTCGCCTCGACCTTCTGTGAGGGTGCTGCACTCTCCTGTGCAGCACCGGCGGTTGCGGCCAGCAACACTACCAGGACACCAAAAACAAAAGGATTCATTTTTCCTCCGCCATTTTGATTAGAGGGCACATATTATCATGCGGACGGTTCGCTTTTTGAACCGACAACCAGCCAGAGTGGATCGGCGCCTGCCGGCGAGCGATCAAATACCTCTATTCGGCTGAATCCCGCCAGATTCATATAGGAAGAAACAAGCCGACAGCGCTCTGCGGGGGGTAGCACCTGGAATGCGTATATTGCCTTGGTTGGGAACAGTCGGTGCGACATCGCGACCACGCATCTTCCACCTTCATCCAGAACCCGCGCAATCTCCCGGAATACATCAAATGGCCGGATCAGGTACTGGACCGAGACCACAATCATTACGGCATCAAACTGGCCACTTGGCCAGGGCAGGACCGGGTTATCATTCAGGTCCTGCACAACATACTCTCCCAGGCGTTCGTTTCGGCTGAGTTCGGCTGCGTTCATGCCGTGGCCAGAAACCTGGGCGTAGATAACTTCCGGAGGCAGGTGCGAAATCCAGGACGACATCAGGTCGAGCAACCGGTCTTGTGGCTTGAATTCTTGCCGATAAAAGTCCGTGAGCGCTGCAATCGTGGCGTTGTCAATATGGGTCGTGAATCGGGGTTCTTGATAAAAGACGGTATCAGGCGACTCATCCTGTCGGACGAAAAACTCAGCTGGCAGGGCTGGAATGCTCACACTTTTCCCCTCATGTGTCACCCCTCACTCTGGCTGTTGTAAATGGCGTCAGTCTCTCGCGCCAATAGAAAATCATTACCTGCTATTCCATTTGCGGTATGGGTCCACCAGCAAACTGAAGCCTTGCCATATCCAATTACCAGTTCTGGATGATGATCAAAGCGTTCAGCCAGCGCACAGATGTGGTTGGCAAATGTCATTGCATGCACAAAGTTGGCGAACTGGAAGCGTTTCACCAGCACATCCATGCCGCGCGTCTCAATTTGCCAGTCCCCGCTGAGTTCTCCAAGCAATACCTGGCGTTCGTCCTCTGGCAGGGGTGAGGTAATGTTGCCTGGCTCAAATGAAAGGTCTCCAAGACAAGGGAATTGCCGCACCATCCTGTTAGCCTCGTTGTGTTTGGCTTTGTATCTTGACGGCTGGCATGGCTGAGTCAAGTCAGGTGATGAGCAGATTTGCGTTTCAGTATGAGGAAATCAGGTTTTCATTTGGCAGGTGCCCGTTTAGAATCTTCACCTCACGCAACTGGCGATAGTCCCGGCGCAAGGTTCGCTAACCCTGCCGTGCGCACAACGGGCGAAGGTGGATGTAACCACCAGGAAGCGTAGCTGTTTTTGCCAATGAAGCCGTTCGCCTGGGCGCTTTAACCGAAATTTCGCGGGAGACTGCCCTTGACCACCAATCTGGAATACCTCGAACAGAACGATCCGCAGGTTTTTGCTGCGCTAAAAGGCGAAGAAGAACGGCAGCGGACGGGAATTGAACTGATTCCTTCCGAGAACTATACATTTCCAGAGGTGCTGGCCACTCTGGGTAGTGTATTCACCAACAAATACTCGGAGGGTTATCCCGGACGCCGCTACTATGGCGGACAGGAATACACTGACCAGATTGAGAACCTGGCGCGAGATCGCGCGAAGGTGGTTTTTCGGTGTGAGCACGCCAACGTGCAGCCGCTGTCCGGTTCAGCGATGAACCAGGCTGTCTACCTCGGACTCCTGGAACCGGGCGACACGATTCTTGCGATGGACCTGTCACACGGTGGTCACCTGACTCATGGCGCGCCGGTATCCCATATGGGCAAGTTGTTTAACTTTGTGCGTTATGTCACCGACCCAACGGATGGCGCAATTGATTACGACCAGGTGCGTGCCGACGCCATCAAACACAAACCCAGGATGATCCTTACCGGGTACACGTCTTACCCGCGGGAAATGGACTATGAAAAGTTCAAGGCCATCGCTGACGAAGTAGGTGCTATCACCATGTGTGACGCATCACACTTTGGCGGTCTGGTCGCGGGTGGTTCGATGAAGAACCCGTTTGACTATGATTTCGACATTGTCACGACCACCACGCACAAGAGTCTGCGCGGCCCACGCGGCGGCATGGTGCTTTGCAAAAAAGCTTTTGCTTCAAAGATCGACAAGTCTGTCTTTCCGGGTTTGCAGGGCGGGCCTCACATGAATGCTATCGCAGCTATTGCCGTAACGTTGCTAAAAGCGCAGCAGGAAGACTTCAAGGATTATGCACAGCAGGTGCTGGTCAACTCGAAGGTCCTGGCAGCCACGCTGATGGAACGACAGGGCAAACTGGTCACAGGTGGTACAGATAACCACATGATGGTGCTCAACACCGTTGAAAGTTATGGTATTGATGGCCGGGTGGCCGAAGAAGTGCTTGATGAGGCGGCAATCACCACCAATAAGCAGATTATCCCTGATGATCCCAACCCGCCGCTGCGTCCGAGTGGTATTCGCATTGGCACGCCGGCCGCGACCACGCGGGGCATGAAAGAGGATGATATGCGCACGCTCGGCAACTGGATTGCTGACTGCCTGGCTAGCCCCACAGATAAAAACCTGCTTGCTGAAACCCGGGAAAAGGTAGAGAAGTTCTGCCGGGCGTTTCCGGTACCGGGTATCTGATCACTACTGTTTGACCGCGCTTTGGGGGCTGGTTTTGGACAAAATCATTGCGGTGCTTCGCCATGCTGATTATTACCAGCCCGCCAACGTGCCCAGTGCACTGTTGCCCTATGCCCTGAACCCTGCGGGTGAGGCCCAGGCGACTCTCGCGGCAGAACTGCTTCTCAACTTCTGTGCAGACCGCAATCTGGCAATTGCGCCTGTTATTGATGCGTCCCGCATGCGCCGGGCCTGGCAGACTGCACATATTATTGCTGGGAAAGTTGCGACTGCAATTGGGTTTGTGCCGGAAATAGCAGAATACGCTGAACTGGCTGAGCGTAGCGTTGGTGCAGCGGCAAACCTGACTGTTAGCGAGATAGAAGCAATTCTTGCAGATGATCCGAGATACGACGCCGCCCCTGCGGGGTGGAAATCGGATGCCTTCTATCGGCTGCCGTTACAGGGTGCGGAGTCCCTGATGGAAGCCGGTGCCCGCGTTGCAGGTCATCTGGAGTATGCGTTTCGCCAGTGCCAGCCGGGCGAGTTAAAGGTGGTAATCGGGCACGGGGCTTCCATTCGACACGCTGCAGTTCAGCTTGGCGTGCTGCCACTTAATGAGGTGTCGAGCGTTTCCATGTTTCATGCGAGTCCGCTCTACCTGACCCGTAGCGGGGGCCGCTGGCAACAGGTGGCAGGCGAATGGAAAGTACGACCGCAGCCTCCAGGACATGATGAAGCCAGTGATGAAGCCAGTGATGAAGCCAGTGATGAAGCCAGTGATGAGTATGCAGCGCGTTAACCTTCGGGCTGCTATTCAGCACCATATGGGTATCAACAGTTGAGTGAATCTGATGCAAAAGATGCAGCAGTCTGGTTTGGGCGTCTGACACCAGCATGTGATCTGGTTTCCAATTTCGCGTTTGATGGCTGGCCGGTAGCGGTCAGGACAAATTCAGCGGCATTGAAGCGAGAACTGGATGTTTACTATCGCCACTTTCTTGCCCAGCCAGCGGCGGGACACAACGTTATTGCGGCCGCAAGCCCTGTCCCGGATTTCGAGTTGGAGTGGGTGGTCAATGCACCCGGTCACGGCAAAAAGAAGGTCAAGGAACACATAGGCCGCTTTGAAGGTGGCCATGTCGTCAAAAAGGTTCAGACGGGGGTGCATCTGGCGTACCTGGGAAATGAGCGGATATGCGCCGGCCCGCTTCTTCAAAACCCAAACCAGGTCATCAATTTTATCAATAATGTTTATCTTGACGACATGCTGCATGACGACGGCCAACTGTTTCATGCGGCGGGCGTCTGTCTCGGCCACAGGGGAATGGGGCTGGCCGGCAACTCTGGTCGTGGCAAGTCGACGTTGGCGATGCATCTGCTGGAGCAGGGCATGGACCTTGTTTCCAATGATCGCCTGGTGGTTGACAGCCTGGCTGGTCTGCGAATGCGCGGGATCCCCAAGTATCCCAGAATCAATCCCGGCACGGTTATCAACCAACCGGCGCTGCTGCCGCTTGCGACTGCCGATGACATAGCACGATATCGCGCTATGCCGGCGGACGCGTTATGGCACCTGGAAGAGAAGTATGACGCCCCGGTCGAAGATTGTTTCCCTGGGTGCCAGTTTCGCCTGGCAGCTGAGCTGGCGGTTTTTGTCCTGCTGGATTGGAACCGGGAGTCGAAGGCGCCGTTTCGGCTGGAGCAGGTACTGCCGAACCAGATATCTGACCTGCTGCCCGCCGTGATGAAGGCACCTGGCATTCTCCTGCCCGGTGCGGCAGGACGCATCCGGGCCATTAACCCCACCGATTACATGGCATTACTGGCGCAAACGCAGCTATATTTATTGCGCGGAGGCGTCGATTTTCCCGGTGCGGCGAGCGCGTTAAAGGCTCTCATCGGTCGCTAGCATGGGCCCGTCCAAGGCGGACAGCAAAAAATCGAAACAATTCAAATTATTTTTACCGGTTCTTTACATATTTCCCTATAATGGCGACCGCTGTCATGTGCAAATCCAACCCGAATTGTCGCTGAAAAAACCTCAAAAGGAGTTTCAATGAAGATAGGCAAAATATCGCAACGTTTACTAACGTTTGCGGCCCTGATTGTATTGGCATTTAGTGCCACTGCAGACACGACCTCATCCATCCGCGGCAAGGTCGTCTCGGGCAACGGCGCCTCGGTGTCCGGTGCCACAGTGATGGTTGAGGATTCGCGTACGGGATCGTCGCGTTCTTACACAACCAACAGCGTCGGTACTTTCCTGGCGTCCAACCTGCCTGTTGGCGGGCCTTACAAGATTACGGTGAATGGTAATCAAACAGTCACTGTTGATTCTATTTCATTGGGCGACATCTACAACCTGACAATCACAACCGGTGGCAATGCGCCCATGGAAGAAGTGGTTGTTTACGGTGAGAGCAACCAGTTTGTTGACGTTGCTGCAGGCCCATCGGCCAGTTTCAGCGAAGCTGACTTGCGTGACGCACCAGCGTTCAACCGGGACATCGCAGAGGTATTTACCATTGACCCAAGGATCAACCTGGACAATGAAGATGACGGTTTTGCGATTAACTGTGGCGGTAAACACCCCCGTTTTAACAGCGTCACGCTGGACGGTGTTGGGCTCAACGACCTCTTCGGCCTGAACGAGAATGGCTATTCAACTGCTGTTGGTATGCCTTTCCCATACGACGCGGTTCGGCAGGTTTCTGTAGAACTCGCGCCTTTTGATGTCACCTATGGCGGCTTTTCTGCCTGTAACATCAACTCGGTCACCAAGAGTGGTTCAAACGAGTTCGATGGCAACTTCTTCTACGAATACACAAGCGATAGCCTGCGTGGTGACCAGACCGGCAACACGACAATTACTTCTCCCGCTTACACGCAAGACAAGTTTGGCTTCTCGGTTGGTGGTCCCATCATCAAGGACAAGCTGTTTTTCTTTGGTGCTTATGAAGAATCCGAGCGTCCCCGGTTCCTGGCCCGCGGACCTGCAGGCTCTGGCATCGGCGAAGAGCGTCCCTGGATGAGTCAGGCACTGTTTGACCGTGTCCAGAATATCGCCCAAACAGTCTACAACTACGATCCAGGTGGCGCGCCGGGTGATGGTACCCAGGACGAGCAGAAGTACATGGTTCGCCTCGATTGGATCATCAACGACAATCATTCCCTGGCCGCCATTTATAACTACTACGATGGTTCGCAGTTGCGTGATTCTGATGGTGACAGCAGTGAGTTCGAATATGCCAATCACTTCTATACCAAAGGTGCAGAGCAGACGACCACAACGCTGAAACTCGATTCCCAGTGGACGGATGCACTTTCCACAACCGTCTTCTACAGTGCCAACGAAATGATCGATTCACAGATCACGGTAGGCCCTAAAGACTTCGGCGATCACCAGATCAATACGCCTGATGGTAATGTCATTTATATGGGTGGCGACGACTCGCGGCAGGCGAACGCGCTCAACTGGACAGCAGATTACTTCCGGGTTACGGCTGAATACCTCTGGAACGATCATGTGATTACCGCTGGCTTTGAGATTGTGGACCTGGAAGTGTTTAACCAGTTTGTCCAGCATTCCAATGGTGGTGAGTGGGACTACTACGGGGTTAATAACCGCAACGGTGATGGTCTCTCTGATCCTGGTTACTGTGCTGGCCTGACGGCGCAAGGTCGCTTCGACGATACTGCCTGTGATTTGACCGGTATCGACCAGTTTGAACTGGGTCGTCCCAGCCGCATCTACTACGGTAGCGGTGGTGGAACCAATGATGCAGCGGATGCAGCAGCAAATTATTCTTTTGCTACCAATTCTGTCTTCATCCAGGATGAAATCTACTTCGCAGCCTCAAACCTGACTATTGTTGCAGGCCTGCGCTATGACTGGATCACGCAAAGTGACCGGCCTAAATTCAACCAGGCATTCACAACCGCTAATGGCGTTCGCAATGATGAAAATCTGGATGGTATCGATATCCTGATGCCACGTCTTGGCTTCACCTGGGACGTGGCTAATGACTTGTCTGTGCGCGGTGGTGTTGGTCTTTACTCCGGCGGTAACCCCAACGTCTGGATCTCTAATGCCTGGAGTAACGACGGTGTGTCCAATGTAGAGGTTCTGTACCGTGACAATAACGCACTGACCTCGTTGATGAGTGGTACGGTACCGCTGAGCCGTCAGGGTCGAATTGGCTATGACGTACCCCAGTCCCTGGTTGATCAGGTAGCCAATACTACCGCTGCATCGGCATCGAGGAATTTCCTGGTACTGCTTGATCCTAATTACAAGCAGCCTTCTGAACTGAAGATTGCGCTTGGTGCAACTTACGACCTGCCGTTCTGGGATATCCAGATGGACGTGGATTACCTGCACTCGGAAGAGCGTGATCCAGCCATTTACGTGGATCTGTCCCAGAGCATTACAGGTACCACTTCAGCAGGGCAGCCTATCTACAGCTACACCAACGGTCGTGATAACTACATGTTGACCAATGCCAATGACGAGGGGTCTTCCGACCTGTTCTCGCTGGTGTTCAACAAGTCGTTTGACTGGGGGCTGGACCTGACCTTTGGTTATGCCTACACCGATGCTGAAGACGTTAATCCGATGCTGTCTGCGACCGCTGGTTCGAACTTCGACAACCTGGCAACCAGTGATGTCAATAATCCTGTTGCGGGTACCTCAAACTACGTGGTTCCGCATAGATTCACGTTTGTCGCTCGATACGCAACAGAGTTGATTGCGGGCCTGACAACACGCGTTGCGGTTTACGCCTATTCTCAGGAAGGCCAGCCACAAAGTTATGCAATGGGTTCGGGCGACCTGGAAGGGGATGGTTTCTTTGGGCGTCATCTGCTGTATGTGCCTACCGGCCCCAGCGATCCCAACGTTGTGTTTGAGCCAAGCTTCGACCAGGCTGCGTTCTTCGATTGGGTTGGGCGAGAAGGCCTGGGTGCTGGCTTCCAGACTCGAAACAACACCAATGCGAAGTGGAGCCGACGCATTGACCTGCGTCTGGATCAGGAATTGCCTACGTTTGTCGATGGTACGAGTGGTCACCTGTTTGTCCGACTCTACAACCT
>CAYGNA010000084.1:0-12395 GCA_964351065.1 uncultured Pseudomonadales bacterium | reverse complement strand
GCATTGTACGCCTCGTCTGCCGACGACATGGTTTCGCAGATAAACAGATCAACGAACGGGCTGAGGGTTGTTGCCAGGTTGCGATAAATCGGCAGCGCCTGCTCCGTTGGGGGTACCAGGTCTGGTCGGTAACTTTCAGACAGTGGTGGCAGTGATCCCGCCAGCAGTACATCCGGTTGGCCGGATTCCGTAATTGCCTGCCTGCCGATTTCACCGGCAAGGCGGGTCAGTTCCAGGTACTGATCCTGCATACCCTCTTTCGCGAGATAGCTCGGGATCGTGGAATAGGTATTGGTCGTGATGATGCGAGCGCCGGCGGCAATGTATTCCTTGTGTATGTCGAGTACGACGTTGGGCGCATCAACGAGCGCCTTGGCCGACCAGAGGCCGTGACCTGCACCCTGAACCCGGCTTGAGATCTCACCGCCCATTCCCCCGTCTAGCACTATCACGGACATATCTTTCCCTCTGGAGTGTGTCGACAAGTCGATTAAAAAACTGACCCGGACTATAGCATAGGAGAATTCTCCGGGGTGCCTTGTTCAAGCTCCTGTTCAACGCTTGTTTGGCTGTGCGTTTGCTTAAAGGAGCGTGCTGGTGGTCGCCCCCTTCCGGCAGACTTGGTATATTGTCGGCCCAATCTGCTGTCCTGGTGGATTGTTGCTTGGAAAAGGTCAATTCGGATGAAAATAACCAGCACCGATTATGTGGTTGTGGGTGCCGGTTCAGCCGGTGCAGTTGTTGCCAACAGATTGTCAGAGGATGCCAGGGTCACCCTGCTTGAAGCTGGCCCGTCAGACTACTGGTGGGACTTCCGCCTGCATATGCCGGCCGCCCTGTCGCACGTTTTGTCTTCAGACACCTACAACTGGTTTTACCATTCTGAGCCGGAGCCCGGGCTCGCTAACAGACGTATGTATTGTCCAAGGGGGAGGGTGCTAGGCGGTTCCTCTTCGATAAACGGCATGATTTTTGTTCGCGGCAACGCAAAGGATTTTAATCAGTGGGCAGAAGACCCGGCACTCTCCGATTGGGCCTATGAGCACTGTCTGCCTTACTTTCAGCGCAGCGAACAGCGACTCCATGGTGACGCTGGTTATCGGGGTGAAACCGGCCCGCTCCAGGTTGCCCGTGCGCGTGGCGAGGGGCCACTGAACGAGGCTTGGCTCGCCGCCGCCGTTGACGCGGGCTATCGGCGCTCCACGGACTTTAACGGAGAGATCCAGGAAGGGGTGGGGCATTTTGATTGCACCATCCGGAACGGGCGGCGTTTTTCAACGGCGAGGGCTTACCTGCACCCAGTTATGGACAGGTCGGGACTAACGATCGTGAAGCGGGCCCTGACAACGCGAGTATTGTTCGAAGACGGCCGGGCTGTTGGCGTTGAATACAGGCAGGGCGGGCAGTTGCATCAGGTACGCGCGGAAGCCGAGGTTATCCTGTGTGCGGGTGCGATCAATTCACCACAACTGCTGATGCTGTCGGGTGTCGGAGAAGCCGACCATCTTGCGGCTCATGGCATTCCCGTTCAGGCTGATTTGCCGGGCGTTGGGCAAAACCTGCAGGACCATCTTGAACTCTATGTGCAGTACGCTTGCACAAAGCCCGTGTCCATCTACCCGTCAGTCAGATGGTACCGGCAGCCTTTTGTTGGCATGCAGTGGTATCTGGCGAGCAGCGGCGCGGGTGCAACCAATCACTTTGAAACCGGCGGTTTTCTGCGCAGCTCTGGCGCTGTTGACTATCCTGACCTACAGTTTCACTTCTTGCCGATTGCCATGAACTACGATGGCAGCGATCGCTACGATGGCCATGGTTTCCAGGTGCATGTGGGGCCAATGAAGCCAACCAGTCGCGGCGAGATCAGGCTGCAGAGTGCTGATTCTGCCGAGGCGCCGCGTATAAAGTTCAATTACAACAGCACTGAGGAAGACCGCAACGTGATGCGGCGTGGTATTGAAACCGTACAGGAGATTGTCGGACAGTCAGCGTTTGACGGGCTGCGTGGTGAAGAACTGAAGCCTGGCAAGACAGACATTGCAACCTTCATTGAGCAGCATTCAGAAAGCGCCTACCACCCAAGCTGCACCTGCAAGATGGGTTCTGATGCGATGGCCGTGGTAGACGGCGCTGGGAAAGTTTACGGTGTGGAAAACCTGCGGATTGTTGACGCCTCGATTATGCCAACTATCACCAACGGCAACCTGAATGCACCCGTTATCATGATGGCGGAGAAGATCAGTGACATGATTCGCGGCAAGGCTTCGCTCTAGCCGCCATCAGCAGGTTGTTGCGCGATTTTTTGGTATGACTTCATGGCCGCGGTTCCCGGGTTTATCGTCTTCCATCAAATATAGGACGAATAAACCACGTTTTCCCGTCAGCTTTCGAGGATGTTTTTCAAGGGGTGTTCTCTGAGAGGGATAAATCTCTGTGAATTTGGCGGGACGGGTTGGGGCTTACGAAACGCTAGTCGTCACCCCTGACATGATACAAGTCTAAAGAGATGGTTAGGGACTGGCGTTACTCTAGCCCCATAAATTGAGATCTGGATGAATACCATGGTTAAGAAGACATTATCTTTGACGACGAGAAGAAGTAAGGCACCTGAACAAAAAGAAAAAGTGGTCAAAGACCAGTCTCAGGTTGACCCTCGAAAACGTTTTATGGAAGGCGTTGCTGTTAATCCTTCTCAGTGCATCCGTCTCGAAGCTGGTTCTGAGGAACTTACCGTGCGAGCAATAGATCTGGTCTCGCCCATTGGTATGGGGCAGCGAGGTCTGATTGTTGCGCCACCAGGATGCGGGAAAACAACTATTTTGAAACACATCTGCCAGGCGGTTGGGAAAGCTTATCCTGAGATAAAGCTTTATGCGTTACTCATCGATGAACGACCGGAAGAAGTGACTGACTTTAAACGCAGTGTACCGGCAGAAGTGCATGCCTCCTCCTCAGATGAGAGTTATGAGCAACATGTCCGGGTGGCGAATGAACTGCTTGATACGGCTCAACGGGAAGCGGGTGAAGGCCGGGATGTGATGATTGTTATCGATTCTTTGACAAGACTGTCACGCGTTCATAATTCAGAACTGAAGGGTAGGGGGCGCACCATGTCTGGCGGTGTTGATGCCAGAGCGATGGAAATACCACGCAAACTGTTTGGCGCTGCCAGAAAGGTTGAAGATGGTGGGTCGCTCACGATTCTTGCAACGATACTTGTTGATACCGGCAGCCGAATGGACGAGGTTATATTTGAGGAGTTCAAAGGCACTGGCAATATGGAACTGGTGTTATCACGGGAGATTGCAAATCAACGGATTTTTCCCGCGCTGGATATAGCAAAAAGTAGCACGCGGCGGGAGGAGCTTCTACTGAACTCAAAAGATTTGGAAAGCGTCAGAGTGGTGCGCAGAGCACTTTCCAATCTTAAACCTGTGGATGCAGCTCAAAAGCTGGTTGAGCTGCTCGAGAGATATCCCACGAATGCAGAGTTGCTGGCTCGTTAGTCTATTGATCTCCTCAATAATACCCTCAAACATTCGCATACCCGGCAGTATTGCCTCAGGCCACACGGTTTTGTACAAACCAAAATTGGCTCAATTTCCAATTCGTGTTGCGTGAGTTGGGCGTGCCATCCATGCGGACACATAGGTCGTGCTACAGCTTCCCTTCCCAACATAAAGAATTTCTGGTTTTGGAAGATGTGAAGCACGATGGGAACCGCTGCGCTGGTACCCTGCGCGTCATCGACCTGGGTCGCCATCCGACACCACCGGCATCAAGCGCAACTCGAACAGCCAATCATCTCTAGCCCCCGGGCCAACAAGGCAGGTATTTTCGCGGAGGTTGAGTCAATCTGATCGTGCAAAATATCTCAACAAAATCATACAAGGCGCTGATCGTTGGTATGTTCACGATGTGACCCGGTAAGTTTGGAATCTAGGTCAACGTCACAATTTGGGTTGTGCTTCGCTTCGATAGCGTGATGGGGACTTGCCGGTGGCAGACAAGAATTCCCGATTAAAAGTAGATTTTGTTTGAAATCCGGCTAAAAACATAATTTCAGTGATGGCGATATCCGTGTTCGCTAGTAATGCACAGGCATCGAGTACCCGATATTGGTTAACGAATTGTGAGAAATTTTGATCTCTCACTCGATTAACCGCATTGGACACAGCCCGCGCTGGAACACCCAGCTGCCGGGCAATCCTGGTAATGTTGATGTTGGGATCTTTGTACGGCTTGCTGCTTTGCATATGTTCCTCAAGCATCTTCAAAGTTTTCAGATCGTCTTCGGATGCTCTTGCTGAACCTTTCCCGGAAGATTGCCAAATTCGATTCAAGACAACCGGTATCGGATAATCAGAGGGCAAAATGAGCATTGCCGCCGACATCGCGATAAGAAGAAAACTTCCTGAAAAGACAATTTCCTGAGTGAGCGATCCACCCCAGTATTCAAAATTCACGAAAATCATCACGTCAAACATCATGATGGCAATCAAGAGACACAGGGTCGTGGCCCGGGCTATGACCAACGCATATGTGTCTTGTGTACCAAAGCGTTCAAAGGTGTCCGGGCCTTCCCTGATTTCGTACAACAAGAGCACGCTATAAACCAGAAAACTGGCCCAGATGATGCCGTCTACGGGAAAAAATCTGTCTACTTCGAACCACAGGTAGAGTGCGGTGAGTGCTGCCGGAAGCAGGTGCAGAATATTGGGTTTCGATAGCGGTAGATCACCCGGCCCTCGCAGGCTCCTGAAGGCCATATACGCGACGGGACAAACGAGCATTGCCAATACCGGTTGAACAAAAACCACAATATCCAGCGCATAGCCGAATCGAAAACCCATCAATATCGCCTGTAGCCCGAGAAGCGCGAAGAACAGGCTGATTAGTCCGTTCGGCCAACCCGATTTTCGTGTGACCAAAATCACGCGAGCAGCGACTATCCCGGCTAACAAGGCTGCCGCAAAGGGAAGCGGTACTGTTGTGATCGACATCTACAGGCAATCTCACCGTGTTTGGTTTCAGGCATTGAGGCTGAGCAATCCCTGCATGATTCTGGAATTCGGTTGCGTCAGATTGACGAAATCACGATTTCGGCCGTCCTATAACGCGATTCAGGACGCATCGAACGAAGCCACCTCGTAGTATGCGTGGAGTGAACGCCAATGGTCGGGGGCTCCATTCTCGAATCAGAACAACTAAGGGCCATGCTCATGAAACATTACCTCAATATATCCTCCGCGTTGAATCTATTTGTCCTGGAGTCCCTCATTGTACTTTTACTGGCAATGTTCGCTGAGTCAGTAGCAGCCGAAGGAAACCTTCTCATCCGTAATGCAAGGCTGGTTTCTCCAGAGCGCGAGGAGTCGACCGCCAATCTGGATGTTCTGATACAAGGTGGCAATATTCAGGAAATTGCGGAACATATCGAGAACATACCCGGTGTCGATGTCCTGGACGCTGCAGGACTTTATCTCACCCCTGGCCTGATAGACTCCCATGTTCACGTCTATCACGCTACTGGATTGAAGCGCCAGTATACTGAGCAATACGAGGATCTATACACCTCATATTTGGCGCAAGCGCCACGAAGTTTTCTCTACTTCGGTTACACCAGCGTCATCGAATTGAATGCAGATCTGAAAGCAAACGAAACCTTTAACGCTGTTACGCCCCATCCGCGCCTCTTTCATTGCGGCCACGGACTGGTGCTTGACGATGGCTTTATGGCACTTGATTTCGAAGCTGAAGGTTTTGCAAAGCGCTTTCCTCACTACCTTCACGCTCCTGGCTCCAATCACCCTACCCCTGACGGTGATGAACCTGCCAGTCACACCCCGGAAGCGTCTGTCGCGTCACTCATCGAAGACGGCGCTATTTGCATCAAACTCTACTATGAAGAAGCGCTCTGGTTTCCCGGTGGGGCGCCTCCTTTCAGGCTACCATCACAAGCTCTAATCGAGGAGGTCGTCCAGGCAGCGCACTCGAAAGGTGTTCCTGTACTAATGCATGCCACAACACCATCAGGCCATCGGATGGCACTTCGTGCTGGCGTGGATATCGTTGCGCATGGGCTTTGGGAATGGCCGAGCGTGGGCTATGAAATAACTCAGCGACCAGCTGCTGTAGCCGCACTAATCGATGAGGAAGCAAAAGCCGGGTTACAGGTACAGCCGACCATGCGTACAATCCGCAATACCCAGTCAATGTTTGACGCTGAATTCCTGCAATCGCCGCTGCTCAAAAAAGTTTTGCCGGCAGAGTACCTGGAGTATTTGAGAGGGCCTGCTCAAGCTCAGCGAGGAACCTTCTTGTCGATGTTCGGTGCGTCAATTGTTCCCGGTGGCAACCCGGCTGTAGTCGGGGATCGTCTGGAAACTTTCAACACTCGCTATGAACACCTGATCAAACGTCATTACGATGAGGGAGGGCGTTTGCTGTTAGGAACCGATACGGCAGTGGGTGGCTTCGGGTGGGGATCCCCGCCCGGTTTAAGCGGCTATCTCGAAATGCGTAGCTGGGCAAATGCGGGCATACCGCTCAAGACGATCTTTAGGGCAGCGACCATCGACAATGCTAAAGCATTTGGCCTGAATGGCCAGATCGGCAGCATTGAGCCGGGTAAAAGGGCCGACTTACTATTGTTAGCTGAAAACCCGCTATCGGACGTATCTGCCTACGACACGATCACAACCATTATTCTCGGTGGGTTTGCTATCGATCGACAAGCGCTATCGGCAATCCCAAAAGAGCCGCAGTGAACGTACCGGATTGAATGGTTAAGCGACGAATTGACCCAGATGTGAGTGTCTGGGTTGGGCACTTTGAGTGTGCTCACGCACGTAGTCTTTTTCCTTCAAGAAAGCCGGTAACTGCGCGCAAAAAGCAGGTATATGAAAGTGTGCCACTGTAACGTCTTCTTGGTCCGTCAGAAAACCTGACAAGCCCCAGCACCCGGTGACTACGGTATTGTTGGTCTATCACGATGAAGATTCCCAGCATTAACATCATCCACGCTGTCGCTCTTCGTACAGCCATCGGCACAGGATCACCCGCGAAACGATCAAGCGTCAGAGACACAGCATTGACGACTGCGCGGTCGTTGAAGATCACGGTGTTCGCATCCAACACGTGAATTTCAGAATCCAGCGTGAAACAATCCTGCAGGTCGATGGGGATGACTCCTGCCTGGGATTGAGAACACAACACCCTAATCGAGAGCGTAGCTAGAAGCCGCCGAAAGAGCTGAAAGAGCCGGCTATTTGTGCCTGGCAAAGTCAAAGCGTTCATGATCACAACGCCTGACATGCAGCGGAGCGAAACTTTGCAGACTAACATTTTGTTGTGACCCTGTTTGTTTTCTGACTTTTGTCTGCCTCTACCGCGATGTCATCCATCAAGACAATTTCACTGAGGTTGCCGGAAAGTTTGTTAGACGGTATCAAGATCGAAGCCAATAGACGAGACATGCCTTACCAGTCCCTGATCAAAGTCTGGTTGGCGGAAGATGTTAAGGAAAGTCGGCGAGGATAGACTTCATTTGAGTGAGGATATGAACAATCAGCCACATAACCAGGGAAAACTCATCGAACATAACGGCATGCTTTGATAACAGGAAACCACTGGCAACACGGATCATTGTTATTATGTGGTTGAACCGATATCAGGGAGAGTTTCATTGGGCGCACACGATAGCAGTGAAGAAGCAGCAGAACAGTCGGACAAAGCCTACTCGGCCATGTTATGGCAGTACAAGCAGGCAGAAACGGTCGCCATGATGATCTACGTAGGTCGGCGATTGGATCTCTACACGCATCTTGGCAGCGCAGGACCCATCACCGCCGCAGAACTGGCGGCAAAAACCGGTTTACACGAGCGGTGGCTACTTGAATGGTTGAGGCTGCAGACGGCAGCAAAAATTATCCAATATGTGGATGAAGATCACTTTGAGCTGCCTGCGGCAGGCGCTGAACTGTTAGGCGACCCAACAAGTCGCAGCTATATGCTCGAGAACTTTGGTGGCGGTGAATCGATGGAGGCCATCGAAGGTCTTCTCGAATCGTTCAGGACCGGCATCGGAAAAACGTATGAGTCTTCAGGACCAGAGGGCGCCAGGCGAGGGGAAGAGCGGCACTGGCGCGCTGCCCGCAATCAGGTTGTACCAAAAATGTTGCCAAAGCTGGATGGCGTTGAAGAAAAACTGAAACAGGGTTGCGCGGTTGCAGATATTGGCAGTGGAGATGGCGCACTGATTCTGGCCATGGCAGAAAGCTACCCTGACAGCACATTTTATGCGTCTGACCCTAACGTTCATGCGGTAGAACGGATTAAAGAAGTTGCAGCCCAGATGGGGCTAAGTAACATTGAAGTGGCCCACGCACGCGGTGAGGATTTCCCCCAGGATGCGCGCTTTGACCTTGTGACAACGTTTGACTGCATCCATGACATGACCGACCCACAGACGGTGATCAATGCAATCCGCCGTGGTTTGAAGGACGATGGCACCTGGTTCATCAAGGACATTCGCACCCACGCCCGATTTGAAGACAACCTGCGCAATCCCATGCTGGCAATGATGTATGGCTTCTCCCTGATGGCTTGCATGTCATCTGCAATGTCTGAGCCGGGTGGCGCGGGGCTGGGCACGCTGGGTTTTAATCCTGAAGTTGCTGAAGCGATGAGCCTTAAGGCCGGGTTTACAAGATTTCAGATGCACGATTTTCGTGATCCGGGGAATCTCTACTACGAGGTCCGCCCCTAGCGAAAACAGTCATCCAAAGGTTGTGAGGTCATTATGGCCCCGGCTATCACAGGTGCCGGATATCACCTTGTGCCTGCGATGCGGTGGCACCCTGCGTGTGATGACATCAGGGCTATCACGGCGGGCAAAGCCGGTTGATAGATTCGATCGCGCATTTTCTGGTGTGCAACTGCACGAGGCAGTCGTTGATGCGGACTACATTGATCACGCCGCATATCACGGCTGTTAGTTACCCTGACGACGTCGCGCAACAATTTCTCTTAAACCTGGCTTCGTTTGAAGCAGGCAGGGTGCTCGTTAACAAGATAGATCTGGTTCAAGGGTGCTAATGTAGGCTTGAACAAGAGGCTAGACTCAGTTGCCGCTTTTGCCCCATGATTGGGCGCATGGGAACGACAACCACTTTACGATATCTGATACTGGGTCTGCTGATGTTGCCCTTACCTGGGATAGCCGAGCCGGGAACATCCGTGGGGGAGGTGATACCTAAAGGAGAGCTTGATGGTATCCCCATGCATATCATCCATGTGCCGACTTACAAGCACGGCGAGGCCGGTATCACCCTCGATGGTGTTCCAAATGAGCCCATCTGGCGCACACTACCTTACTACGACAACCTGATTGGCTCAGTTCCAGCAACGGGCCTGCCGGGTGACTACCCTTCGGAATTTCGCGTCTTCGCCACTGAAAAAGGGCTCTATATTTCTGCAGTGCTCTACCAGCCACCGGAAACCATCAACAATCGCCACACCAAACGTGACGCGCAGGGCGAGCGCGACACTATCGGCATTACGATAGACGCAACCGGCGTCGGCGCCTTTGCCTACTGGTTTGTGCTCAGTGCTTCCGGCTCTATTCAGGACGGCAAGGTACTGCCGGTTCGGCGCTACAGCAGCGTGTGGGACGGGACCTGGGTACACAAGACAGCGCTCCGGAACGATGGATGGAGCGCAGAGACCTTTTTCCCATGGTCGATGATGACACTGCCGGAGACGCCCGGCGACTATCGTGAGATCGGTTTCGCCTTTAGCCGACAAGTTTCCCACAAGAACCAGCGAACATACTGGCCAGGGCATCCTTACTCCTCTCGTCAGTTTGTGACGGCACTGAACACCATGCAACTGGAAGGCATTGAGCCCCGCCAGCTGATTCAGGTCATTCCCTATGCCTCTGCAATCAAGGACTCGGCGCGAGACGACAACGAACTCCGCGTGGGCGTGGATGTGACCTGGAAACCATCAACGCGTGCCGAGGTCACGTTGAGCGCAAATCCAGATTTTGGCGCCGTCGAGGCGGACAACGTGGTGCTTAATCTCTCCGCGCTAGAAACCTACTTCCCCGAAAAGCGGTTGTTCTTCCTCGAAGGCAACGAGATCTTCGAGACCAGTCCCAGGACTGATTCCGGCAAATCCATGCGGGAGGCCTGGAACGAGGACTTCTCGACCGCGTCGAGACTAGTCTATGTGACGGACTTCCTGGCGCCGCCGCTCGCATTGATCAACACACGCCGTATCGGTGGCCTTTCAACCCAGGCGGTCGTCCCCGGAGGTGTCACCCTTGAGCGCGGCGAGGCGGACCTGCCGACGAACTTGCTTGGAGCGATCAAGCTCAAGGGGCAGCTGGGTACGACGCAGTACGGTGTCCTCAGCGCTTTTGAAGACGACGTCGAATGGCGCGGGCGGAATGTGGCGGGCGATCAGATCACTGTGGAAAACGCCGGCCGCGACTTTGGTGCACTACGCGTATCCCATGAGTTCAACGGCCACAACTTTAATGCAGCAGGCTATCTTGGTACCTATGTCACCGGGCCGCTGTACGACGCCACGGTCCATGGGTTGGACTGGCACTACGCGACGCGCGATCGATCGTTTTCCAGCGATGTGCAGCTGATTGCCAGCGACGTTGCCGGGGTGGGAGGGCAGGCCGCACTGGCTGAATTCAGCGTGGCGAGTAGCCGGACCTATCAACACCGGCTGCAGCTTGAGTATTTCGATGAAGAGGTCAATATCAACGATCTCGGATTTCTCGCCCGCAATGACCAAATGGGCGCACAGTACCTCTTCAATTATGCGCACCGTCCGGGCGCGGACCTACTGAAGAAGTACCGGGGTTCCCTCGCCGTCCGGCAGATGTTCAACGTGAGCAAACACCAGGTTGTTGAAAGCAGTGTGGCCTGGCGTAATATCACCGAGCTTGCCGGCCGCAATACATTCCGTACCGTCGCCGCCTGGATGCCTGCGCGATATGAAGATATTGATTCTCGCGGTAACGGTGCCTATCGCGCAGGTGATCGACTCTGGCTGGATGTGCAGTGGTCCTCAAGCGCAAACAGACCTGTTAGCTGGACGCTGTCTGCCGGTGGTTGGAATGAGGACCGGGGCGACTGGACACAACAGTACAGTGCAGGCGTGACGCTACAGGCCGCCGACAATCTCTCCATCGATGTCGACGTTAAGTATCGACGCCGCGATGGTTGGCTGGTCTATCAGGGCGCGAATAACTTTGGTGCCTACAATGGCATCGAGTGGCAGCCGAAGGCAGAGGTGAACTGGTTCATTTCAGCCGAACACCAACTCCGCTTCTCAATGCAGTGGGCCGGCGTGCGCATGGATGAGCGTGGTTTCTTTGCCGTTCCGGTCGGAGACGGAGAACTTGTACCCGCGACCCGAACCCGGGACTACGATTTCACCGTCAGCCTCCTCACCGCGCAATTGCGATATCGTTGGGAAATCGCGCCGCTGACGGATCTCTATGTAGTCTACAACCGTGGAAATCGCCTGCCGTACCGCGCGCGCGACAGCTTCGACGACTTGTTTAGTGACAGTTTTACCGATCCGCTGGTGGACTCGCTGGTTGTCAAGTTTCGGTATCGGTTTGCAAACTGAGAACTGCTGCTCGCCCTCGGAGTACCCTGCTTAGATCCTGCAAGTCCGCTTGATGCATGGCGGTATTAAGACCGTATAGGAAACTTTTGGGGAGTCAGCGTATGACGGGCTGCGTGGTGAGGAAAACCTTCGGGTTGTTAATGCATCCATTATGCCGACCATCACCAACGGTAATCTGAATGCACCCGATATCATGATGGCCGAGAAGTTCAGTGACATGATTCGCGGGAAGGCGTCTGTCTAGCCGCCAGGTCTAATTTGCCGTGCGGCTTTTAGGTATGACTTCATGGCCGCGCTCCTCGGGCTCATCGTCTTCCATCTCTGGCGGGAAACCTGGTGCAAGCACCTGTATGCCGGTGGCATCTTCCAGCCGCCTGATGATGTTTGACGACCATTCCCGCGAACCATAGCGGCGCTCGCCGTCCTCAAAAATCTCGATCAGCTTAGGCGATATCTCGAGTGTTATGCCTGCCCGGTCAGCCAGCGCCTGGAAGAGGCCAATGTCTTTCAGTACCAGATCCATGGTGAAGTTGATGTTCCGGCTCCCATTGAGAATGACCTGGCTCTCGGTTTCATGCACGAATGAGTTGCCTGACGAGATGCGAATGGCTTCATATACGGTGGCAAGGTCGAGGCCATTTGCGCTTGTTGTCACTAGCGCCTCGCACAAGGTCACCAGGTTGGCCGTTGCCAGATAATTGGTCATTACCTTAATTTTGTAAGCACTGCCCAGTGGACCA
>CAYGNA010000083.1:0-12416 GCA_964351065.1 uncultured Pseudomonadales bacterium | reverse complement strand
GCCCTGTGGCGCAAGCGAACTCATCCGCGTGACCGCAAAAGACGCTAGCCAACTGAGCGGCACTGCCGCGTTGATTCTAAACCCGATGCTGTTACCGCTGGTTGCCCTGGAGCGGTCACTTTTCGGCGCATCGTCAGAGGCTGCCTGGGTCGTGCCAGCAACAAGGACGGGCCTGGCTCTCACTCGAAATTTGCCGTTTGACCTCATTTACTCCTCGGGAGGGGCTGCCTCCGCACACCATGCGGCAGCACTCATCAAAGCCCAAACAGGACTGCCCTGGCTCGCGGAAGTACTAACGCCGATGGTGGCAATGCGGGAGAACGCCAGCGAGTCTGGTCTGCCGCGACGTTCACGCCAGGAGGTTTGGCTGGAAAAACTGGAGCGTCGAATTGGTAACGAAGCCAACCTGGTCTGCTTTACGCATCCGGTGGCGATGGAACAGGCGCAAATACGAACGCCAAACCTCTGCACCAAGAGCTTCATCCTATTGCCCGGTGCTGTGGGGGCAAGCACGATACAACCGGAGGAACCCGGGCAACACCGCTACACCGACAAGCTTAACCTCTGCCACTTTGGTGATGTCGTGGCATCATCATCAATGGTGCCACTGGTTCGGGCAATTGATCTCTTGCGAACGGCACATCCGGGTGTTGAGAAAAACATCCAGATCAAGGTGTTTGGCAAAATCAGGGATCCCGCTACCATCGCCGCGCTCAAAGCGAACCGTCTCGAAAGCCTGATAACGCAACATTCAGGGCAAGCTTCCCGTTGGCACCAGTCAGAAATGTCTGCGGCCGATTGTCTTCTGCTGATTCAGGGGCAGACCAATACCTGCAGAGCAACCGCCCCGCTGCAGATTTATGACTTTTTGGCCGCCAGGCGGCCTATCATGGCCATCACCTGCAACAATCATTTTCTCGACAAACTGGTCGCAGATCATGCGGGATACATCGCCCATACATCACGTGATGACACGATCAAGGCCGCGCTGGTTCACCTGATCGCCGACTGGCACGCAAAGCGGCTACCACACTGTTACACACAGCCTGTAACTGTTGAGGCTGGCGTGCTGCTGATGCTCGACCGTATCCAAACTGCAGATTTTTTTGAACCTGGTCAAACCGAATCGACCTGACACGCGTCAAACCGGGTAAACCTGCTGGAAGTGACACCGTGAAAAACCTCATCAAATTTGGCACACCGCTCGCCGTTCTCTGTGCTGGCGCCGGCATATTTGCCGTGCTGCACTGGACAAAACCCGAACCTCCCAAGAAAACTGAAGCACCAAGACCGGTCAGCGTCTTTGTCGAACCCGCAGAGCGCGCGAATGTGGACCTGCTGGTTACCACCGGCGGAGAAGTGCGCGCAAAGACCGCGGTCGACCTGTTTGCACAGATCCCGGGTCGCGTGGTCAGCGTTTCCACTGAATTTGTCGAGGGTGGTGTCGTTAGCGCTGGAGAGGCGCTGATTGTACTTGATGACACGGACTACCAACTCGCACTTGTCCAGGCGAGAGTCAGGGTCGCCAGTGCTGAAGTCCAACTGCAACAGGCACAGGCAGACGCTGATGTGGCCAGAAAACAGCTCAAGAATGCCAGCCAGGCGTCTGACCTGGCACTGAAGCGCCCCCAGATCGCCGAAGCCGAAGCGCGCCTGGCCGCCGCCCGCGCTGATCTACAGCAGGCTAACCTGAACCTGGACAGGACCAGAATCAGCCTGCCTTTTGAGGGGCGCATCATGAGTACTGCAGTCAATATTGGTCAGTTCGTCACACCTGCAACACGAATAGGTCGTGCATTCGCCACTGACGTGGTTGAGGTGAGGATTTCACTGAGTGATTCGCAGCTGGCCTCGCTGGATCTGCCGATTGGTTATATTGCAAGCGACGAGGGCCTGATGGTCAGCCTCTCAGCTGAGGTTGCCGGACGGGAGCAATTCTGGCAAGGGCATCTCACTCGCCTGGATGCCGCCATTGACCCGGATACACGCACGCTGTACGGCACAGCTGAGGTCACATCTCCTTATAACGAACACGTTTCACAACTGGGTATGCCCCTTGCTGTTGGGCTATTTGTCAACGCGGAAATTGTCGGGCGACAGGTTCAGGACGCCGTGGTAATCCCCCGCGAGGCACTGCGCGCCGGCAACAAGGTTTTTATCGTCAACGACACAGGCAAACTCGAGGTCCGGGACGTTGTCGTCACACACAGCTCCCCGCTTGAAGCTGTCATCGCAAGCGGCATCAGCGAAGATGATCAGGTCATTATCTCTTCCATTCGCAACCCCATTCCGGGCATGACACTCGAAGCCCTTCGATATCGCTTTGAGGAATCTTCCTTTGCGCACCGCGATCAGCAGCAACCAATAGGAGGCTAGTCATGGAAAAGACCATCGAATGGTGGGCAAGAAACCCGGTAGCAGCCAACCTGCTGATGATCGGCATATTCCTCGCGGGTTTCCTGGGTTTCCAGAACATGGAACGCGAGGCTTTTCCGGTTTTCAAACCCAGTCAGGTTTCCATTGAAGTTGCGTGGCCTGGTGCCGCACCGCAGGAAGTCGAAGAACAGGTTGTCATGCGTATCGAGCAGGCGCTTAAAAACCTGGACAGCGTCTACCGCGTTTATTCAACTGCAGAAGAAGGCTTCGGCAGGCTGGAAGTTTACACACTGCCAACCAACGACATCGAGACATTCCTGAATGACGTGAAGAACACCGTAGATGCGGTCAACGCGCTGCCAAGAGATATAGAGCGTCCGCAGGTCAAGCGCGTTGAGTACCGTGAGGAGATGATGCGTATCGCCGTGCACGGCTTTGTGGGTGAGCGTGAACTGACACGCCTCGCCGAAGACCTGCGGGATGAAGTTGCGATGTTGCCCTACATATCGATTGTCGAGTTGTTTGGCACCCGCCAGGAGGAGGTCTCGATCGAGGTTTCCGAACAGAGCATGCGCCGCTACGGGCTCAGCTTTGCAGAGGTGGCAACCGCCATTCGCAATAGCTCCATTAACCTTTCATCCGGTCGCATCAGAACAGAAACCGGCGACGTCCTGCTGCGCGCACGCAACATCGCCAATTCTGAAGCTGAATTTGACCGCATTATCCTGCGCCAGAGCAACGACGGCGCCACTGTACGCCTGGGTGATGTTGCCCGGGTGGTTGATGGCTTTGAGGACAACGAGATTCTCGCCACCATGAACGGCGAACCTGCTGTATTACTGCAGATCCTGTCAACCGATTACATGCAGGTTGTAAAGAGTAGCGAGGCAGTCCGGGCGTGGATGGCAGAAAAGGAACCGACCCTGCCAGAGGGCGTCAGCCTTTCACTCTGGTTTGATACGGCGGACGTCTACAACTCCCGTATGGGTACCATCACCAGTTCTGCCACGCTTGGACTGATGCTGGTGTTTATGGTGCTGATACTGTCGCTTCGTCCCAAGGTTGCCCTGTGGGTCACGGCCGGCATAGGCGTCTCCTTCCTGGGTACATTTGCCCTGCTACCTGCAAACGATGTCTCCCTGAACATCATGTCGACCTTTGCCTTTCTGCTGGTACTGGGCATTGTGGTTGACGATGCCATCGTGGTCGGCGAGAGCATTCACCAGCACAGCCATACCATGGGCGGCGGTATAGAGGGTGCCGTACAGGGCGCCACTGCAGTGGCCAAACCCGTCTTTTTTGCCGTACTGACCACCATGGTCGCATTTGCTCCATGGTTCTTCCTGTCAACGGAAGAAGCACAAATGACGCGCCAGTTTTCTATCGTTATCACTGTAGCGCTTGCCATTTCACTGGTTGAGGCATTTTTTATCCTGCCGGCACACCTCAATAACCTGCACCATCGCGAGAAGCTGGGACGACTCGCCACGATTCAAAAGCGAATAGAAGAGAGTGTTGTTCATTTTGGTGAGACGTTCTACCGAACCTGGGTCGCTGCAGCAGTCAAACACCGTTACCTCACCACCAGCATTTTTGTTACGGCTTTCGTTATCTCTGTTGGCGTTTTCTCGTCAGGCTGGGTGAAGTTTTCTTTTATGCCCGAAGTTGAAAACGAACTCTTCCATATCAATGTCACTTTGCCTGCAGGTACACCCTACAGCCGGGCGCTGTCGGTATTGGACCAGTTGCAGAAAGCCGAAAAGGAACTCATCAGAGAGGTTGAAGAACGCGCTGAAATAGAGGGTGGTAGCGGCCGCGTTATTGAAGGCTGGTACACGCGTTCGCGGCGGGACAGCGTGATCGCCATTGTCAAAATGGCGCCTCCCGAGGTCCGGGATCTCTCGGCAAAAGAAGCGGCGCTACGGCTCCGGGAACTGATTGGCGATATTCCTGACGCTGATGAAATTGAAGTTAACTACACCATGAACAATTCCACCCCGCGCGTGAGTTACGTACTCCGCCACAAGGACATGGAAATGTTGCGCCAGGCCAGCAACGAGGTGAAATCGAAACTCTACGAGTACAACGGCACCTACTATGTCAGGGACAATCTGCGCGGCGAATCGGATGAGCTGCACATGACCTTGTTGCCCGGCGCCGAGAAGCTTGGATTAACGCTCGCTGAGGTATCAAGACAGGTGCGCCAGGCCTACTTCGGCGAGGAGGTGCAACGGCTGCCGAGGGAAAATGGCGACGTCCGGGTGATGGTCCGCTATCCAAAAGACGATCGGTACTCCATGGAGAGCCTGAATAACTTTCGGGTAAGAACCAGTGACGGACGGGAACTGCCACTCATGTCCGTGGTCGATATTGAACTCGCCAAAGGCGTTCAGAATATTGAGCGACGCGACGGGGAACGAATGGTTCGAGTCACGGCAGAAGTCAGTGATGACCTGATGAGCGATATTAACCGCGACATGAAAGATAACTTCCTGCCCGCACTGCAGGACGCTTATCCGGGTCTCGTGGTTGGGCTCAGCGGCGACGCTGAGGCTGAAGAACTGTTTCTCAGCGAAATTACCGCACTGTATATCGTTGCCCTGTTTGTCATGTACGCCCTCATTGCCATCGCCTTCAAGTCCTACTGGCTACCGTTACTCGTAATGACAGCGATTCCCTTCGGATTTATGGGTGCTGTTTATGGGCATTTATTCTTTGGGGTATCCCTGGCCATGTTCTCCTACTTTGGCATTGGAGCAGCCGCCGGCGTGGTGGTGAACGACAACCTGGTACTGGTGGACTATGTCGAGAAACTTCAGGAGAAAGGCAGGGCAGCGGTGGATGCCGTGGTCGAGGCTGGTGTGGCACGGTTCAGGCCAATTCTGCTAACCACGGTGACGACCTTTATCGGGCTGATTCCGATCATGGCAGAGCGCTCCACCGACGCCCAGTTCCTGAAACCCGCTGTACTGGCACTTGCCTTTGGTGTTCTGTTTGCTCTGTTTGTGACGCTCTTTATGGTGCCCGCCCTCTACTGTATTGGTGATGATGTATCGCGTCGCCTGGTGTCGTTGCGAGCACGCACCAACAAAATACTGTTCGCGGAAGCTTGAACCGAAGGCTGATCGTCGGGAGATGTGGAGGTGTTTTCTTAGCTCCCGGCGATTCGGGTGCACAATCAGGCGCTGTAACTACGGGTGAATCGGTGCAGTTGGTTGTACCGGATCATCGACTGGATTTCCCGCACATAAGCCATGCCACGCTCGGAGTATCGCACCAGACCATTGGCAAGCGCTTCGCCAGGCAATGCCTGCTTTGCCTGACGTGCATTTGCACGCATCTTGCGCAAGTCGGCGTATGCCGAATGGGTATTAATGGTTCGAATGTAGTAGCGCACCCCATCTGCCACGGAATCAAAGGTCGCGACCTCATGATTGCGGCCAGGCAGTCGACTGCGCGGCGTCAGGCCGCAGCCCTCATAAAAGCACCAGATACCAAAGTAGTTGTTACCTTCCAGGGCAAAACGCGAGGTACCCCAACCGGACTCTTTTGCAGCCTGGGCCAGTACCAGCGAAGCAGGCACAACATCAACGCGCCTTAATAGTCGCGCCACCCGATTCACGATCGTGTCCCTGGTGTCCGCAAGGGCGTAGCGGCTTTCGATTTTGGTGAGTTCGGCAAGTTGAACGTCTGTTGGGAGAGAGCCGCCAACGATTTGCTCGGCCAGGGAGCTGAGCCATGCACGCTCACGCGCCACCTCGTCATTGGCCTCATAGATTTTTGGCAGCAGGTAGTCAAAAAATGCTTCTTTGCGGGCTTTCACGTCTTTAATCGCAGCAAAATCCGGCGGCGTATAAGCCGCGGCGTCGCCAATCGTCACAGGTTCAGGGTGGTATGCAGGCACAAAGACTGACATCTCAATGACCGGCGGTGGCGCTAGCGGCTGATCAGAGGCCATGGCCGTCTGCCTGGGGTATCCCGCTGCAAGCGCTAAACTTGCAAGCACAACCAGGCCGGCTGTTTGGAGGTGTGAGAGCGTCATAGGCCGGGGATTTTACCCAAAAATGGAGAATCCTCCAGTCTTTTTGCAAAATGTTCACATTTTTCCGTCACTCACTTTCCTGCTAGCCTTCCCCTGTGAGACCCTGCATTGAACTCCAGCCCGAGCCCTGGACGTGGCGAATTCTTTTTAACCTATTGATTTATTTACCATAGTTTTTTTGAATGACGCACAAAGTTTGCGTCTGAAAGAGGCTTCGCAGACAGGAACGAGTTACAGGTGCGTTTCAGAAAACTTGTTTATTCCATTCTCAGCAGTGACATCGTTGTTGCGACGGCCGCGCTGCTGTTTGTCACTTTCCTTGGCGCGGCCTTCTGGCTGCTGGTGAACTGGAGCATCTACAACAAGAGATACGGCATTGGCATTGTGGAATATCTCGAACTGCTCCTGTGGTAGAAGACCCTCCAGCAGCGGATCAGTTCGAGAGATTAGCGGAACACATCAGGGCCACAATTATGGCCCTCTGCATCAAGATTGTGGATTGCGCCAGGTGGGAAAAATTATTTGATGCTGCCCTCATAATTTGGATAGCGATATTCCAGGGAGTTATCTGTCGACACCTGGCGGGTGGCGCCGGCCTCAATGTCATACTCCATGATCCTGCCGCCATCGGCATAGATAACGCGCTTGTCGTCTGGTGAAAAACTGGTGTACCAGATGATTCGCTCGTAACTCGGTTTGGTGATTTCGACCTCATTGGTTATCGCGGGAATTGATGCATCAAAATCAGCGACACAGATCACGGCACCCATGTACTCACTCTTCGGCAGTTCTTCCAGCGTCTGCTTCATGTAGGAGATTTTGGTCTCATCATGAGAAATGCTGGCCTTGTGCAGATACATGGGTAGTTCTGGATAGCTGATTGGCTCGTACGTCGGCGACCCGACCGGGTCAGGCGTCATCAGGAAGTACTTCTTGCTGCCGCGGCGCATAAACAAACGGCCGTCTTTCAGATGTGAATAGCCAAATTCGCGAAAGTGCTCCGGATCGTTCGGATCTGACAGCATCTCCTCTTCTCCCGGTTTTGAATCCGGCGACGTGCGCCATATCTTTACGCGAGAATAGTCGCCGGGCAGGCCACTAATATTGGTGATCCGCCACCAGGTGATCCGGTTGGTACCATCACGGGTCCAGTGCAGGTTACCGTTAAAATCGTCGTCCCCGGTCAGCTCGCGTACATTTGTGCCGTCGGCATTCATGACACAAATTTTTGAACGCCACAGTGATACATCACCCGTCTCTTTATCCGCCTCATTGGTCACGCGGAAAAATGCAATCAGCTTGCCGTCGGGGCTGGTGATAGGTTTGTAATCATTGTACTTCGACTCTGCCATCCAGGTGATGGTCGAGCTTTCACCATCGCTGACCGTGCGCGCGACACGGCGTCCCTTTTCTTTAGAGTAGACCGAAGCCCACCAGGTAGCCATTTCTGTATTGCCTGCCATTGTTCCCTCTCCAGATTGACGACGAGCCCGGACTTTACCGCGCGCCATCACACCTTTTCAAGCGAATCACCATCAGGTCCGAGTGGCCGGGGCATACGACACTATGCACCAAAGGCACTTGCCTTGCCTTCCCGGTGGACCAGGTATTCATCATAAGTGCCGGGGAAATCAATCAGCTGGTGGTTCGTGATTTCAATGACCCGGGTTGCCAGCGAGGAGACAAACTCTCGGTCGTGACTGACAAAAATCAGTGTGCCTTCGTAGTGCTCCAGCGCCAGGTTCAGTGATTCAATGGCTTCCATATCGAGGTGATTGGTCGGTTCGTCAAGCAACATCACGTTGGGTTCGGTCATGGTCAGCTTGCCGAACAGCAGACGGTTTTTTTCACCACCGGAACAAACCTGTACGGACTTTTCGGCATCTTCTGATGAAAAGAGCAGGCGCCCCAGTGTTGCGCGTACTATCTGGTCGTCGTGCCCAGGCTTGCGCCACTGGCTCATCCAGTCATACAGGTTCAGGTCCTGCTCGAACTCCAGTGTCGTATCCTGCGGGCAATAGCCCAGCACAGCATTCTCTGCCCACTTTATTGTGCCTGCACTGGGCGTAAGGTCATTCATCAGGCAACGAAGCAGGGTCGATTTGCCCACGCCGTTTTCACCAATAATTGCCACCCTGCTACCTGCTTCGATGGTCAAACTGCCGCCTTCAAACAGCAATTCGTCATCATAACGATGACCAACGTCTTCCAGCGTCACCGCGAGGCGATGGAGTTTTGATGCCTGGTTAAACCGGATGTATGGGCTAACTCGACTGGATGGCTTGATATTGTGCAGCTCGATCTTCTCCAACTGCCGGGCGCGCGATGTTGCCTGCTTGGCCTTGGAGGCGTTGGCCGAAAAGCGGCTGACAAAATGCTTGAGCTCAAGGATCTGCGCCTGCTTCTTGGCGTTCTGGGACTGCATGCGCTCCTGCACAGCAGTCGATGCAACCATAAAATCATCGTAATTGCCTGGGTAAATTCGCAACTCACCGTAGTCGATGTCCGCCATGTGGGTACAGACCGCGTTCAGGAAGTGCCTGTCGTGAGAGATGATAATCATCGTGCTCTTGCGCTCATTGAGCACAGTCTCAAGCCAGCGAATGGTATGGATATCAAGGTTGTTTGTCGGTTCGTCGAGCAGCAGGATATCTGGATCAGAAAAGAGCGCCTGCGCCAGCAGCACGCGCAGCTTCCAGCCCGGCGCAACCTCACTCATTGGCCCGTAATGCAGTGCTTCTTCAATGCCGGCTCCCATCAGGATTTCACCCGCGCGGCTCTCGGCACTGTAACCATCCATCTCGGCAAACTGCACTTCAAGATCGGCGACCTTCATACCATCTGCTTCGGTCATCTCTGGCAGACTGTAGATACGATCCCGCTCACGCTTGATCTCTGCCAGCGCCTTGTCACCCATGATCACTGTGTCAATTACCGAGTACTTCTCAAACGCGAACTGATCCTGATGCAGTTCACCGACCCTCAGGTTCGGACCAATGGACACGTTGCCCGATGTTGGTGCAAGACTGCCATTCAGGATTTTCATGAAGGTGGACTTGCCACAACCATTGGCACCAATCAGGCCATAGCGGTTGCCATTGCCAAATTTTGCAGAAATGTTTTCGAATAACGGCTTTGCACCAAATTGCATGGTGATGTTTGCGGTTGTAATCAATTGAAAATCCCGGTTTGGCGAGTTTAGAAAAGAAGTCGAACGCTGGACGCGACGCGCACTATAGTAAATTGGCAAATAGTGTCAACCCGCAAGTTTAAGGGGGCGACCAGAGTTATGTAGTGTCTTTGGGTGCTTTTATAGGCTAACGTGATCTCAGCGGCGCCAGAGACCGCACCAAAAAAACAACAGAGGGGGAGCAGACATGCCGGGCGCAATTCGCACCAGACATCAAATTGCAGTATTGCTGGCAGCACTTGCCAGTCTTCCCATTTTCGCTGAGGAAATGGAAGAAGTCGTCGTTACAGGCTCCTACATCAAGGGATCGCCACAGGATGCAGCATCACCTGTGCAGGTCATCTCTAGAGAGGATATCGATATCCAGAGCGCCGTGACCGTCGATGACATCACAAAAAACCTGACGGTTAACTCGGGTTCTACCACCAATTACAACTACGATACCGAGAATGCAACCATCGCCGGGCAGGCCAACATCAACCTGAGGGGACTTGGCCTTAACTCAACGCTCGTGCTGATCAACGGCAAACGCCAGGTCGTCGCGGCGTCAGAGACCCAGGATGGATCGGAATTTGTAGATATCAACACCATTCCGATGGTCATGCTGGAGCGCGTCGAGATACTCTAAGACGGTGGTTCAGCAATCTATGGATCGGATGCCATCGCCGGCGTGGTCAACTTCATACTGAAAGATGACTATGAGGGTTTCCAGATTGCCGGTGACCTTACGTCTTCTGACAGAACAAGCGCAAAAGACACTTCTATCTCCGGCGTCTGGGGTGCCGCCTTTAACAATGGCAATACCAATGTTGTCATTGGTGCAGAGTACTTTTCCCGCGATCCCTACAGTTTTCTCGACATTGGCCTCGTCAACGATCCCACCAGGGTCACCGGCACGGTCAATGAGCTTTCGGTCGTTATTCCCGGGCCTTTCAGCCCACTGAATACGGCTTACCTCAATACCGATATTCTCGCGGCAACCGGCCAGTCAAAATTCACCGATCCGCTGTGCGAGAGCCAGGGCTACTTTACCGGCCTGTTCTCTGATCCGTTAAACAACCCCAATCAGCACTGCCGGGAAGACATCCGTGCCTATCGTGGCGTCCAGATTGAACAGGATCGATACAGCATCATGACGACGTTCAAGCACACGTTCAGTGAAAGTGCTGAATTTTATGGTCGGGCGCAGTATTACAACCAGGACCTCGTGCGGCCACACTCAGGCGCATTTGGTTCGATCGATAACCTGAACGCTATCCTGCCCGTCGGTGATCCTGTATGGGGGCTGGGTTCGAGAGCGCCGTCAGTCGTAGCAGCCGGTAACGCGGCATTCGCTGCGGCACTGGCCGGTGGTGCAGATGTCGCCACCGCGGGCAACGCACTGGTCGGCGGCAGAATTGGCGCCCTGCCAAGGCCAGCCAACGCCCCGATTCTAACCGCCAACGGCGGACCCAACTCCCTGACAACGCTGAACCACCAGCTCACCAAGCGCGGTGATTTCAGCATTAACGGCAACAACGACGAAAGCAACAACGAAACCGTCGGCTGGGTTGCAGGACTTCGGGGTGATTTTGAGGCAATGGATCGCGCCATGACCTATGACGTGTCTGTAACCTATTCCAAGACCAAGACCTATCGGGAAGAAATGACCGTTAACCGTACGCGCCTTGAACTGGCTCAAAACGGCCTCGGCGGCCCCAACTGTGTACCCAACGGCATCGACAGCTATGACCTGAACGCAGACCCTGACGATGCACTGGGCGGTGGCGTTTTTGGCGGCCCCATTTCGTTTATGTTTATCAACGCAGCACCCGGTTACGTGCTGAACCTGCGGCGCGCTATTTCACTTGCTGTGACGTCGACCAACCAGGGGGTGGGTGACTGTCAGTTCCTGAACCCGTTCCTGACCAAAGAAACCACGCTGCCAAATAACACGGACCTGCTCGCACACATCTACCAGACCGTACCGCTGGAAGATCGCGAAAACGATCTGATGACATTCAATCTTGTGGTTACGTCTGAGCTGTTCGAAATGAATGGCGGCACGGCAATGACTGCCCTTGGCTACCAGCGTCGCGACTCCAACAACAAGGGTAACGCCTACCCGGAGGTTCGACCTGGCCTGCAGGATTACCTGACGTATGGGGCATCACCTACTTTCCTCTACGTTTCCGATGATCACTACTATGGTGAGTTCACCAAACAGTTCGACAATGATCGTAGCGTTGACTCATTGTTTGCGGAACTGCAGTTGCCGTTTAGCGACAATATTGAAATGCAGCTTGCCGTTCGCTGGGAAGACTACGGTGGTGCTATTGGTGCCAAGACCACACCCAAGATTGGTGTTCGCTGGCAGGCATCTGAAGGCCTCGCCCTGCGATCTTCTTACAGCCAGGCATTCAGGGCGCCCAATACAGGCATACTGTTCAAAGGCGTGGGATTCGATGGACAGGCCGTGGTTGACCTGCTGGCCAAGGCCGAGGTACGAGCCGGCCTGTTGCCGCCAACTGAAGCCAACAGCGAGGTTGCGGGCATCATTCAGGCCGGTCAGCCTTCACCGCTGGTTGGTAATGAGGAAGCCAACACGTTCAACATCGGCGCTATATGGACACCAGCCTCTATTAATGGCCTGACACTGACAGCGGATTACTACAGTTTTGATTTCAAGGACAAGGTAGTCAACGCGCCACCGGAAGTGACGCTCGCAACCGAGCTTGCCAATTTCCAGGCCGCTGCTGCTAACCCGGCCAACTATGTTGATGCGAACGCTTTCACGCCTTGCGTTGCAGGCTCCGGTGCAGACTGCAT
>CAYGNA010000082.1:0-12583 GCA_964351065.1 uncultured Pseudomonadales bacterium | reverse complement strand
GGTGTGGCTCGAGCCATGATTGTGGATCGAAAGATCGCAAATGATATTCGTCTGAGTAACAGCGAGTTGATGGTGCTTGCCAGTGATCAGGAGGCGCAGATGTTTCATACGGACGGGGCCTCCTGGTATCGCGCGCAACAGATGGATACTGCGGAGATGTTGGTTAGTGCCAATATTGCCCTGACACCTTTCACGCAAACCAATGGTGCAACACGGGTGGTGCCAGGGAGTCATCGGTGGTTGCCTGGTCGCGAACCGACAGCCAATGAGGTCTGCCTTGCGGTGATGGCGAAAGGATCTGCGTTGGTTTATAGCGGTAAGGTAATCCACAGTGGCGGCGAACACCGCGACAAAAATGCCCGCAGCGGCCTTTATCTGGGATATGTTGCAAGCTGGCTGCGACCCCTTGAGAATCATCTGGTGACCAACTCGCCAGACGATGTGTATTCCATGTCGCAGGAAGCCCAGCAATTGTTGGATGTTGTGCCCGGTGGGTTTACCGTATTCGCCTGACCGCGCGCTCCTTTATCTGCGTGTTTCACTGGATATGCAGGTTGCATACGGCGACATTTCCTTTCGGTGTGACGCACAGCGACTCTCTGGTTTATCCTAACCGCCTTCTATCATTTCTCATAAAGACCGGAAACACGCTATGGAGATTAAACTTGATCCTGAACTGCAGGCTGTTGTTGACGCGGCCTCGTCTGCTAATCCCAATCCACCCCATGCATCGGAGGTGCCACTCGAGGCGTTGCGAGCCGGCTACGTCATGATCAGCGCGGCGCAATCGCTGCCTGATATTGCCTGCAGGCAAATTGAGGACATCCATGTTCCGGGCGGCCTTGGAGAAATTGTTGCACGCTGCTATACACCCGCCGGAGCCAATGATGAGCTGTTGCCCTGCCTCATCTTTGTACACGGCGGGGGGTTCATGATTGGAAATCTGGACAGTCACGACAGCTTGTGTCGTCAGCTAGCCAACGGTGCTGGCTGCAAGGTGATTGCACTTGATTATCGCCTGGCGCCAGAACACAAGTTCCCTGCAGCGGTGGATGACGTTATTGCCGCCTCGACGTGGATCTTCGAGAAGGCATCTGCACTTGGTATTGACGCAAGTCGTATTGCAATTGGCGGCGATAGCGCAGGCGGGAACCTGTCCGCGGTCATATCAAACCATTTCACCGCCTCCGGCGGCCCAAAGATCTGCTTTCAACTGCTCATCTATCCCGCCACCAATCGAACAGTGGAAACGCCTTCGCTACGTGACCTGAAGGAGGGGGTTACCCTTGATGCCCGCATATTGGCTTACTTTAATGAGGGGTATTTTGGTGGTGTTGATGTGGCAACAACGGACCCAAGGATCTCGCCTGCGCTGGCGGCTTCTCATCAGGGGGTCCCACCTGCCCATGTGGTGACCGCAGAGTACGATCCGCTGCGCGATGAAGGGAAAGCCTATGCTGATATCCTTATCGAAGCTGGTGTGCCTGTGACCTATCGCTGTTACGAGGGCCTCATGCACAATTTTGTGATGCAGACCGCGGTGGTGAGCGCAGCGCGACAGGCTGTTGCGGATATGGCAGAAGTACTGAAAAAGGCGTTTACCTGAGCATCTCAAGAATTGCTTGCTGAAATATTGAGGCCGTCTCGCGACCCGGCGAGACGGATTCCTCATAGTTGTCGTTGCGGTCTGTTTCCCATTCATCTGCTGGCACAAAGTAGCCCAGGGACCCATCGGTCTGTGCGAAGATCATGCTGAGTGGCGCGCGCATTGATGTTTTAACGGCCAGGCCAAGGCGCGTTAGCGGTTCGCCGGGCAACGTCACAATTTCTACATCATCGCCAATGCGAATATAGCTGACTGAGGTTTCGACTGCTCGATTCCAAAATGGTCCGCTGATTTCAGCCGAGAGTAGTCCTAATAACTGGGCGATGTTGAGTGTCCAGTTGTTGACCGGGAGCTTGAGGGTGCGTTGTTCAACAGAGATCTCGCCGCGAATTTCCTGAGCCTCCGGCATTTTGCTTATTGCCGCACTGGCTAACGCGCCCCCGTAGTTCTGCGCGGATTGCCAGTAGTCGGGGGCGCGCTGTCCGGGTGTTACATCTCCCAATGCGCCGTTGACAAATATGGCGGGCGCGTGGGTCTGGTCCGCCATCATCTTCCGCAAAAAATGAACATAGTCGCTCGAAACTGCCGGGTTTGCTGCCGGGGACGAGACCGGGTGTGAGGCGAAGTTGATGAGTGTCCCGAGGTTCACGGCGTTTTCCAGATCCCGGATGATAAGCAGGCTCATAGCATCATCAGTGAAACCCCAGCCGCGCCGGTTGTAGGCTGGAGCCCTGGTCGTGGCCATATAGAGCCGCGAAGGGACCATGGCGCGGTAGGCAGCGGCGATGGTGGCTACCGTTTCGGTGATAAGCCTTTCCTCGTATTCAACTGGCGCACCACCCCATAGACCAAGGAGGTCTGGCGCGGCATGGGTATGAGTTGCACTCACCAGGATGGCAGTTTTCCCGGGTAACCCGTTCAGTCTTGCGAGCTTGTTGATCTGTTTACTGATCGGGCCAGGTATACCTAGTGAATCGGCGACCACAAGGCAAAAACTACCCGCATCGCGCTCAATACAAATGGCTCTTACTGAAAGCGGATCATGGATAGTCGTGGCGGGGCCGCGAGATTTCCAAAGCCCGTAGCCTCCCATGTAGACATTCTGGCTCTCCAGTTCCTGCTTGTTGGGTGTGACGTTGCCTATCGCTGTGCCAACAAGGTACTCGTCCCCGGATGCATGGGCGGCGAACAAAGTGAGCAGTAGCAGGCAAATCAATCGCACGGGAGCGGCCAAACAGAAGAATGGGTGATTGTAGTGGGTCACAGCGCAAACGTCGTCATGACGGCAAGCTAACGTGTTAAGGAAGTCCAGTGTGAGGTGCCAGCGCGTTTTTCTGCCGGATGAACTATTTACGATGTTGACTTGAAAAGGTCTGCGATGCGAAATCCAAGCTGTCGATGGGCAGGTTCGAGGCGAATCTCCATGTTGCTGATGAGACTTTCATGTAGTGGTTGGGGTGTGTAGTACTGGTTTTTGCGATTTTGCCACTGCGCAAAAATGGCTTCCAGATACCACTCCTCGCGAGGTAGATATTCGGATGACAAGAGGGCTTCAAACTTTTGCCGAAACGAACGCGAACCGATTCTGAAGTCAGCCCTGGTTTTCAGTCCGTGGTCCAGCAGTCCTCGCTCAAACGCGTTTTCTACTTCGGCAATCTGGGTCTGGTTGCGGGTTCCTGGCGCCTTTAATGCGAGCGCCGCGCAGACGAGACCCGAGCTTGCGAATTCCGCATCGTCGTGTCTGAGCAGTAACTCGAATGCATAGCTTGCTGTTGGCAGGCACAACAGGTTTTCTCGCAGCAGGTGGTTGGAAAGTGTCTGCGGTTCAGGAATATTGTCGATATCTGGTAACGATATCCCTTCGAGAGTCACTTGAATTGCGCCTGTGGGACTGACTTCCACCCAGATAGCCGCATCTCCAAAAACGTTGTTTTGACGATACAAAAGGTTGCCATCCCACAGCGATGTCGGCGCGTCTTGCAGAAGGTCAATCAGTGGAAACCAGTTGCCCGGCTCGAGTTTCAAGGTGCGTCCGGATTTTTATCGGATGTGATACTGGCCATGAGCCTGAGCATTCCAGCTACTGACATGTATACAAAGACGCTACCGAACAGAAAGATGAAGCTGACAAATGACTCGCTGAGCAGCGGAAAGCGCATAAGGATGGCCGCAATGGCGCCGAGATAACCCGTCAGGAAAACCACCATCAGGGCGCGATGTACGGTAAAGAAAAGCATCATGGTCCGTCGATCTTCCAACCGGATCAACGTCGCCAGCCTGGTATAGCGCCGGGATATGTAAAGGCTGCCGATCATAACGGCAGCACCGGCTGAGATAATGATAATGTTGAGCAGGTTCTGAAGATCCATATCACTGTATAGCTAAGGCGGCTTATGGGTAGATGGTATGCTCCGGCAGGTGCCGCGTCGAGTGCTGAGTCAGGCAGGCGTGCTGCTGGAAGAAGAGAATCACTACCCGCAAATCCTGCCTCTACTCAATGTTACACAGCCTATGTCACACGAGGAACCTGCGTGTTGACGCACATCAACCTGATGCCAGTTGGGGGCACCCCTTATCTTTGCCAGTTTGGGCGGCCTGGCTGTCCTGCATTAAGATAGTCCTGCATTAAGATAGTAAGCTTCGCAACAGGCAGACAATGTTGGAAATGGCAGTATGAGTTATTCAGACATCGAATCTGCGAGATTTTGCAAGCAGGTGCACCGCTATGACCTGATGAGTATTGACGCGGCCATGGTCAAATCAATACGTGATGACAAGCCTGATATCGCGATGATTCGTGTGCCTTCTGAGAGATTACGCGAGGTCAATGAGAATCTCCTTTTTGGCGTTGCGCCGATCCTTGCAGATACCCTTGTTGAGTACGAGTGTCCGCTTGCCGGCCTGCGGCCCGCGCCCATCAGGAACAGTACGTTTGAGTTCGTGCAGATCATGGATGTCCCCGTTGCTGAACGCGAAGCGCTGGTAGGCAAGATATTCGTCGATTACACCAATCACTATATGAGTAACCCGCTGCTGCATCCCGACGATGTGCTGGCCGGCTACCTTGAATGGGGCATGAGTTTCACCATGGGATGGGTGGTGTATGACCAAGCGCGCCCTGTAGCTTTCGCTAACTGTTCCGTCAAGAAAGGTGTCTTTGATGGCACACTATTTGGTGTTGTTGAAGAATATTCTGGTCGGGGTATCTATGGAGACCTGGTGTCGTTCACGCAGACCAAGGCTGTCGAACTCGGCCACCAAATGATGACCATCTCTACTCAGGCGCAGAATCTTGCGGTGCAAAAAGCATGGGTACGGCGCGGTTTCAGCATCGCGCGATCGGTTAACACCTTTCATGTTAATAGCCTGCTGTCAGACCAATGGGTGTTGGCCAGCATCTCTGACGATATTGTGCCTGCAACGGCTGCGCGGTGTCTGTTACAAATGATTGAACTCTCGCTGCAATTGCCGCCCGTGAAAGTGATCCATCAGGTGCAGGCCAGCTGGTTTCAATCTGGCGAGCTACCCCCCGGTGGGCTGCTCACGGCAAATCTAAAGCACCTGGGCACCCACGGTGCTGGCATCGTAACCGTGAAAGCGACAGGCGATTCAGGCGAGTTGCTGGCATACGTTCAGCTGTCGACAACGGGATAGCCTGCTACACAGTTGACCACACGATCGAAGGTGTATCTGTCAATAAGGCAGTTGCGATTGTGGGTTACCACCTCCTCACCAAGTACCTTTGATAGATCAAATTCTTCCACTTCGAAAAGCGTCGCGCCAGTTTCACGAAAGTAGGTCAATGCCGGATTTTCCGGCCGGAGGAAAACGCTGGCGCCCTTGTACAATGCGGCGCCAATAGTGCCAACAGCCTGTTGCCTCACGTGGTTCAGAAAGACAAAACCGCAACTCTCAATCATTGCATAGTAGTCAGCAAGTGCAAGAAAGTTGGTCATCGGGTAAAAGTTATCGCCCAACTTCTTTTTGCCATAGCTGGTCACAGCCCTGGCGTAAGAGGCATCTCCATAAGAGAGTGGGCAAAAGACGCGGCGGTCCGTCAGATCCAGCTCGCCGAGCATCTCCAGCGCCTCCATATGATTGTTGGAGCCGGAAGCGGAATTGCCGAGCAGGATATCCCTGCCTGTCATGCGATCAGGTCCCGGCAAAAAGCTGTCTTCCACGCTGTAATAGTGAAAGTACTGGAAGCGTGTTTTCAGGCCAGGCCAGCAGCGCTGGAAGGTGTCGAATTCCCCGGGGGTCATGGACGCAACGTCCAGCTTCTGCAATGCAGCCCGGATGCCACTATCGCCGTTTCTGGCCGCCGCAAATCTCTTTTTCAGCTTGCCTGCCAGTTGGCCAGGATTCAACGCCTGCCGGGCGCGTAACCGTCGCATCAGGCGCGTGGTGGTCGGCAGGTAAAGTGATGGCATCCTGGCGCGGAGCAGCGGGTAAAGATCTTCGCCCCAACTGTGCCATACCGCAAATTTTGGTGAAGTCGCCTGCAGTAGTGGGACAAATGCCTGGTCCAAATAGTGTATGACGACAACGTCTGCGGCGTTTACTGCCTGTTTCGCGACTGATGACGCCAACCAGTCAGGGCTGACAGGCCGAACGTCACCTGATGGGTGCACGTGTTTCAGGGGGCCGTCCTTGGGCCGGTAAACATGCCATTCGTTTTGGTCCGGATAAGCTGCTTCATAAACCTTGCGGGCAAAGTTTATGAATTTTTCATCCAGGCAAAGGTGGAGTATTGGCATATGTTAGCGACCGCGTTAAAGGTCAGGCGTGTTTCAGGCAAGGATAGTATCAGAGCTTGCCTGGTCGAGTGTGTCGAGTGCTTGTTCAAGCTGAAGCGCTGCAGCATCCCAGTTCAACAGGCTTGCGACCCGATGCCCAGCGGCGGCCATAGCGTGCGCTTTTTCTGAAGAGTCGAGCAGTTCGAGAATACCACTTGCCATTGCGTGGATATCACGAGGATCACAGATGAGCGCAGATTCACCATCGGTAAGCAGTTCCCTGGCGGCACCTACCTCAGTGGTTACCACGGGCACACTGGATGCCAGTGCCTCAAATGGGGGATTGCCGAATGCCTCGGTGCGATCGCTGGTAAACAGGAACACATCCAGCGATTCGTAAATGTCCCTGAGCGCATTGCCACTGGGCAGGTAGGTATACTCGGCTTGCCATGCATGCATCAACTTGCGGTGCTCATGATTTGGTTTTTCGCCGAAAAAAACCGGAACTAACGATCTGTATGAGCGGCATCGATCAAGCACGGCAAAAGCGTCATCCATTCGTTTCCAATCCTGTTTGCGGTACAGCACACCAACCCGGGGCGGCTCGTTGCGGGGGCGCGGTACAAAAAGGCGACTCGTGAAAGTTCTGTCCAGCCCATTGTGAATGGTGTCTGGGAGTGCGTCACTACCAATCTGGCGAAGCTGGTTACGCAGGGTGGTTGAGCTCACTATGCGCGGCAGGTTCTGCTGGTAGGTGGCAAGCACTTTTTCTGCAGGTCCGCCCCAGGTCTCGATGCTGCGGACAAAGTGCACTGGCTGCCCCTTGTCAGGTGATATGTTGTGGAGTGCTGCGACATCTGCCCACCAGGTGAGTATCAAAAAGTCCGCGTCCGGCAGCACGTCCTCATTCAGACAAAGTGGTCTCTGCAATTTGCCCCGGAAGTTGAACCAGTGCGGCGGCGCAAGCAGGTTCTGTGCTGAATAGTAAAATTGCGCAGCAGTCTTTCGCAGGTTTTGCCAACCGAGTCCGTCTCTGCCTGGAATGACAGGCGAGACCAGTGTGACCTCATGTCCAAGACCTGCCATGGCGTCAGCCATTGCGATGGTGGACTTGATGCCGCCGTACAATCGCAGGTTGGGCAGGACAAAAGTCAGCTTCACGGGCAGCTATCCTGTTGGGGGATTACCTTTTGCATGTTTCGGCGCATGGCTCAGGCAAAGTAGTCGGTAATGCCACGGACAACCTCATCCTGTTCTTCCCTGGTGATCTCAAAGTAAAACGGCAGCCTGAGCAGTCGTGCACTCAGATCCTCTGTCACCGGCAGATCTCCTTCCCGGTACCCCATTTGCTGACCGATGGGAGACAGGTGGAGAGGTACATAGTGAAACACGGACAGGATGCCACGTTGTTTCAGAAAGTCGATCAATCCATGGCGCTCTGCGTTGCTGCGTGCGAGCACATAGAACATGTGGCCGTTTGAGCCTGGCTGCTCACGCGGTAGCTTGAGATAGCCCGCTTCCTCGATACAACCTAACGCCTGGCTATAGTAGGCAAAAATCTCTTTGCGCCGGTGCGTAATCCGGTCGATGTTTTCCAGTTGCGCGTACAGAAAAGCCGCGATCATATCGGACGGCAGGTAGGAAGAACCAATATCAACCCAGGTGTACTTGTCGACTTCCCCTCGAAAAAAGCTTGATCGGTTGGTACCTTTTTCCCGGATGATCTCGGCTCGCTGGACAAACTGCTCGTCATTGATAGCCAGCGCGCCACCTTCTCCGCTGATGACGTTTTTGGTCTCATGAAAACTATAGGTGCCCATGTGGCCAATGGTACCCAGGTACTGGTTGCCATATTTGGCGTCTACCGCCTGGGCTGCATCTTCTATGACGATAAGGTTGCGAGCGGTGGCGATATCCATAATGACATCCATGTTGCATCCCACCCCGGCGTAATGGACAGGTACAATTGCCCGGGTCTTCTCGTTAACCACATCAATGATCAGGCGCTCGTCCAGGTTAAGGTTGTCTTCCCGGATGTCGATAAACCTGAGTTTTGCACCGCGCAGAAAGAACGCATTGGCCGTGGACACAAATGTGTAGGAGGGCAGAATAACCTCATCGCCCTCATTGATTTCTGCAAGCAAAGCGCTCATTTCAAGTGCGGCGGTGCATGAATGGGTGAGTAGAACTTTGCCTGCACCGAACCGCTGCTCCATCAATGCATGACATTTTTTGGTGAAGGGACCATCACCTGCGGTCATGCCGCCAGTCACCGCTGCTTCAATGTATTTGAGTTCATTGCCAACAAAAAAGGGGCGATTAAAGGGAATTCGATATTCGATCACGCTGGATCTCCCGGCCTTGTTGCAATGACGACATATCCAGCGGTTTCACCATCAGCCTGCCAGATAGAGTCGAGACCACGGGCCAGGTGCTGGTTGAGCCAGAACACCAGGCCAAAAATGAGTTGCAGCAGCGACCTGAGGGGCGCCGGTCCACGGATCAACCGGCGCAATTGATAGTTCATCTTAACAGTCCACATACCCCAGAAGCCTGTTGTTGGGGAGATGTCAACGTTGCTGAATCCCACCCCACCCAGCAGGTGCATGAGGCCATACCGGGTAAACCTGAAGTAATCATGCGGCGCCTCGTGCACCTGCCACATAAAGGGTACCTGCAGTAACAGGTGACCACCCGGTTTCAGTATTCGAAACGCTTCCTGCAGCATGAGAGCTGGGTTGTGTAAATGTTCGAGCACGGAGATGGAGACCACCACATCAGCACTGTTGTCCAACACAGGTAAAGGCGCGTTGAGGTCCGCAATAACGTCCGGTGCTGACGAATGCTGACTATTGCCCCAGTCCACACCAATATAGCGGCTGCAATAACGCAGGAAAAAGTCCCTGTATGGCGCTTCGCCGCAGCCCAGGTCATAGATGACGCCACCATAACAATCTGTGTGCCGCAGCAGGAAGTCGTCCGTGCGATCGTAAATCAACCAGTTATGCGATTGGCGGTTTGTGTGATTAGTGCTGATGGCCATTGCGGCCTCTGCCCCAGGTTAAGATTCGCCTATCTTACCGCAACCCGGCGGCGGCGTTAGAAATGCCCGACCTGCGGAGGTTAATTACAGAACAATCAAGGCAACGCCTGAGACAGCAATCACGACACCGCTCCATTGGGCCCGACTGACAATCTCGCCGCGCACAGCGCCGATCACTGTGGCAAAGATGATGCTGGTGGCAATGAGTGCCTGGGCGAGACCTGCGGGCAGCAGTGCCACGGCGTATTGCAGGAACATGATGCCAAAAAAAGTGCCGAGAAGAATCGCAGCTGCCAGCCGCACACTGGTATCTATCGACAGTTTTTTCAGTGGCCGCAGGGATTCTTTTCGAGCCAGCAGCCAGAGTGGCAGTACCATCACTGCACCGAGCAGTCGCCAGAATGCAGATTCTTCCGCACTGATATCGGTTTCAACCAACAGGTAGCGTGACACCAGCATGCCAAAAGCCTGGCAGGCCGCAGCAAGCAGCGCCCAGAGAATACCGGTGATATCGACCTGGGTGACACCGCGGCGCAAGCCAATGACCCAGTCAACACCAAGAATTACCAGGATAATGCCGCCCTGTTGCAGCAGTGTTACTGACTCCGCGAGCAACAGGAACGCCAGCGAAACAACCAGGATTGGGGCGGCCGTTTCTGCAATTAGCAGGGTTTGGCGTTCACCCAGCCGGTAGAGAGCGTAAAAAAGCGCAGAATCGCCAAGTGCGATGCCGATTACCCCGCTGAACAGAAGGCCCACCAGCGTTTGCCAGTCGTGGGTCCAGAATTGGGTGCCAAAGACCAGAAACCAGGCAAGAAAGAGCAGTACTGACACAACAGATTTGACCGTTGCCAGTCCAACTGGCGACCAGTAGCCCGACATCTGGCGGTAGAGTCGCGTGGCAATAGCCCAAAAAAGCGCCGCACCCAGGGCAAACGCAATACCTGCCAACGGAGTTTTAAGGCCTTACGCGGACAATCTTGCCCTGGTTGCTGTCAGTCAGCAGGTACAAAAAGCCATCTGGCCCAACGCGAACGTCGCGTATCCGTTCGCCCAGTTCGCTGAACAGAGGCTCTTCTTTGACCACCTTGTCACCTTCCATCACAAGGTGTCGGACTTCCCTGTTTACAAGTGCACCAACAAAAACGTCACCGCGCCATTCGGGAAAGGCATCGCCGTCATAAACAGCCATGCCGGACGGGGCAATACTGGGCACCCAGTAGTGCATGGGTTCTGCAACGCCCGGGGCCTGCTTCAGGGGAGAGACGTACGCACCGGTATAGTTGTCGCCGTAGGTAACGGCAGGCCAGCCATAATTGGCACCGGGAAGAACCAGGTTCAGTTCGTCACCGCCTTTGGGACCGTGTTCGTGCATGTAGATTGCACCAGTCTCGCTGTTACGCGCCAGTCCCTGGGGGTTGCGGTGGCCGTAGGAGTAAACAAGCGGATTACCGCCTGAACCGTCAGCAAACGGGTTGTCCGAAGGCGCGCTGCCATCGCTGTTCATGCGCAGTACTTTCCCCATCTGGCCAAACTTGTCCTGGGCTCTTTCCCGATACTCGAAGCCATCGCCTGTGGTCAGCATCAAGGTGCCGTCAGGCAGGAACAGTAGCTTGCCGCCATAGTGTTGTGGTGTGTCTTTGGTGGGTACCGCACTGAAGATCACCGTGCCGTCGGTAAAACTGTTGCCGCTCAGGATTGCCCGGGTGATGGTGGTGCCATTGGCCTGCGGTGTACCGCCTGCATAAGAGAGATAAACAGTCGCGTTTGCCGCAAAAGCCGGGTCCAGGACAATATCGAAGTAGCCACCCTGGCCCGCAACATAGGTGGCGGGCGTGCCGCTAATGGGTTCCCCTACATCACCCTTGGCCGAGACCTGGCGAACCTCGCCCGAGCGCATCGCAACAAGGTAATCACCGTTTGGCAGGAAGGTAATCGACCAGGGGAAGTTAAAACCATCTGCGACGGTTTCCAGTTGATATTCGGCGGCTGATGCCAGATTGGCTGCGAGGCACAGCGCCAGCGCAAGGAAAGCATTTTTCATAGGGTCAGCTTTGCGTTAATGTGGCGAGCATTATACAGGTTAGCAAGCACATATTCGTAGGCACGGGTTAGTAAACACCTATCGGTCAGCAAAGGTAAGCCAGCACAGTTTTGGAGAAGCGATGAAAATTGTTGGAGGTTACATACTTGCGGTTTTGGTGACGTATTTGCTGGGCGCCGCATTTGTCAGCCAGGGTAATATCTCGGCGGTGACGTCTATGGGATTTGAAGTAGCGTTGGGCCATCGTATTGATGCTGTGATTCACGATGTGACCCACATGTACGACATTTATCTGCCGCTCGTTGCGATTGGCCTTTTGATAGGCCTGCCTGTTGCTGCCCTGGTTATTCGATTTGTACCGGGCCTGCGCCTGGTGGGTTACGTGTTAGCAGGCTTTGTTGCCATGATTGCACTACACATGATTGCCAGGATGGTGCTTGGTGTTTCAGGGATCGCACCCACCCGTGAAATCATGGGTCTTCTGCTGCAGGGTGTTGCCGGCGCCTGCGGCGGCTATGCCTATCATTTACTGACCCGCAAAAGCGCCGCCTGATCGCGATCAGGGCAGGGTTAATACAACGGCACTGACCCCATGGGCTTCGGCGTAACAGACGTTGCGCCAGTGTGATGGGGTCTGCGTGATGTCGCGTGCGAATCGGATGCCCTGGTTGATCGGGCCAGTGGCGGTGGTGACGGATTCATTGAAATACAGTGGCGGTAGCATAATCGTATTTGTCGCGCCGGCCGTTCGTACCATTTCAAGAATTTGTGTGCGCTGATTTTCCTGCCTTGTCACCTGCTCATACTCAGCCAGCGCTCGACTGAAATTCATCCCAGTGGCACCTAACAGCAATACGCTGGCGAAACATCCGGCTCCCCGCAGTTGGGTCGAAGCCAGGCTGGTTGGGCAAAACAATTGTGTAACAGCCAGGATGAGGAAAAACTCGAACGGGAACACAACCCGGCCTACCCAGGTTGCCTCGGGTGCCGCGACTAGTGCGACAACAGTGAGGCTGCCGGTCAACAGGTAGTAGCCTGCGAGCTTCATGCGCTGAATTGCCTCGTCCCGGCGCAGGCTGACTGCGAGAAGTATTCCCAGCACACAAGCGCAGGCAATCGCCTCTGGTGAGATATGCGTCAGCATAAGCTCAAAC
>CAYGNA010000081.1:0-12724 GCA_964351065.1 uncultured Pseudomonadales bacterium | reverse complement strand
CCATTCAGACGTAGATCAGATACGCCATGAGGACCAGATTATTCCAAGAAAAAAAAGGTTAGCAGGAAATAGCCACCACAAAGTTGCTATTCACTTTGCTCTGGACTTCTACGACAGGAGAACCAGTTGGTTTAATTGTTCAGGACCCTCGCGAACGACCCTCGCACTCGTAAAACCCGCGTCGCCGGCAAGCGATTGGTAGGTGGCCACTGTTTCTGGCAGATCACGCGCCGCCACATGCTCGAGCAGCATTGTCAATTCAGCTTCAGCGAGGGTCACGAACCGCAGCCGTGCATTTTCATGCCAGCGCTGGATATAGTTACCCCGCGTCTCTCCAGGCAACAGGAATACATCAATGACCGCAACAATCCCATCAGCAGTTAGCCTGTCACGACACTTTGCAAGCATGCTGCGCTTCGCTTCTGCAGTGAGGTGATGCAGGGAATAGCTGGCGATAATCAGATCAAATTTACCTTCAATCACGTCAATCCCGTGCATCATGTCACTGGTGCAAAACTCCACGGAAAAACTGCTGCCTTCAAGGGCGAGTGCGGCGCAACGCAACGCCTCGGGTGACTCATCGATGCCCACATATCGCGCCACATCAAGTCTTTCCAGCAAGGGGATAGCTGGCCTTGCATCGCCGCAGCCGAGGTCGAGCACAGCAGTGGGACCCGTAGCACGCTGCCCAAGTTCAGCTGCAAGATCATCAAAGTAGACCGCATGGTGCATGTAGTCGTGCGTCACAACCTTTTCGTAGGTACGCCACTCGCTGAAGAGAGGTTCTTCTGTCATTTAGTCCCGCAAAATTTGTGCTGAAAACTGCACTATTATAGATGAGAGCAAAGCGTGACCGTTAGCTGTCTGCTGGAGTTGCCCGATTTACCCAACCGGCCTTATGAAAACCTTGCGTGCAGCCAGCGCCCAACATAGGTCTGCGGCACGGTTGCACCGGTCATCACGTAGGTCAACGCAACCGTATTGGAGAGGTTCCACAGCACCTGGGAGTGACTTGCCCTGGTCCCGGCAAACAGCAGCCTGTCGCCTTCCGCGAGTGGCGAGTATATGTCCGGGATACAGAAAGAACCCGTGTCATTGGCATGAAACAACGGCAACAGCGGAAGTTTTTCATCGCGGTTAACGTGAGAGCGAGTGAGATGTTCGATTCGCACCTGCTCTCCTCGTCTGATCGCGGCAACAACCGCAGCAGCCTCTGCTTCGTTAATGGTCAGAAACCAGGTGTGAGGCACTATCTCAGGTGAAAATGCCCGCAACCGCTCAGTCAGGTGCCTGGCCCATTCATCATCGTGTGCGCGGGCCAGGCTAAGGAATTCATCTATCGCGGGATTCGTTAGCAGGGATCTGATTTTACTCGAAATCACCTCACTCGGTTCCATCACAATATCCGCCTCAGCACTCGCAAACAGCGGTCGATTGGCGTTCTGAGTTTGACGAACTATCACAAAAAGATCCGGATTCAATGCCTTTGCGGTCACGACAATAGACAGATTGTTCGAGTCATCATCACTACCCGCGATGATCCCGACTGCCTGTTGGACTTCGGCTTCCGTCAAGGACGCGGCATCAGTGCCATAACCGATAATGGCATCAGCAGGCAGCGACTCAATGTCGCTGTTGGGCTCGATGACTCTTGACACAATGCCGTGATCGGTGAGTTCCTTGTGGATCGCCTGACCGAAGCGGCCAAAACCACAGATAATCCAGCGCCCGTCAGGCACCCTGGTAATTTCTGTCAAAGGTGCACCACGTGCCTGCCTGAACCACTGCACAAGCTGAAATTGATGCGGTGCATAGGTCGCCAGCGCCAGGCTTTTTGCGAAGGTGTCAAACGGGTCAACAATATAGTCAGTGCCGAAGGAAGCCATGTTGTCTTCAACATCGTGGGAGTCTGCCCGGCAGATAACGCGTAGCGATGGGTTCAGTACTGTGGCAGCTATAGCGATGTGCAGGTTCACCGCATTGTCATCGGTGAGTGCTACCACGCTCCGGCACATGGGATGGGTTATCCCAGCCCTGATTAAGTTATCCGGATTGGCAGCGTCAGCACACAGCGCTGGCACAAACATAGGGTCATCTTCCAGCATCAGCGCATCTATCCGCGATTGCTCAATATCCAGCGCGCTTGCCTGCAGGAGCCTGGTTCGAAGTGAGCGAACCAGTTTGCTGCCCGTATCCCCGTAGCCGCAGATCAGGAAAAACGGTTCACGCAGTTGCCGTACCTGACGACCAAAACGATACTGAATGAACGCACGTCGCAGGGTTTCATTGCTGACCAGGCTGATCAGCGACCCAACCGCATATATCCAGGTTGCAACCGAGATATACATAAAGATGAGCGCCCACATACGCTGTGCGCGAGTAAAAGGATAGGGTAATTCCCCAAAACCAATTGTTGTGCCTGTAAATGAAACGAAATAGAACGCATGGAAATAGTCCATGTACCAGACGTTTCCCTGATCATCCACACCGGGAATGACCGTCAGGCCAAAGGTTGCGATTGCATAGACAGTGGACAGCAACAAAAGCGGCGCACGCATCTGCCGCAGGATGAGGAACAGGACGTTGTCCAAGCCAAAAACCCCCTAGCGCCTTAGCAGCACCGTCTCAACAACAAGTAGCGTTACTGAGACCACATTTGCAATCAGCGCCCCGCCAGCCAGGGAGACGATGCTGGACATCACCGAGGGTGTCAGCCCGATATCGGTCACATGAACCGCGTATCCCCACATCGCAGCAGCAGCAACGAGCTGGATATCAGCCACCAGACTTGATGCCAACAGCACTGCTCCCATATGCGAGCGATCGCCAAATTTCAGGATAGTCGCAACCGCGTTAACAAATATGGCGACGTAAAGCTCAAACACGTGGTGATGATCAGGGTTGTCAACATCACCAACAAAAAAACCAAAATTCAGTGTCAACGCCAGAATAATCGTAAACGCAAACACAACCTTCTCAAGATTCATACCTTTCTCCCCGGCAACACGCCTGCCGCCACTTATATATTGCCGTGTGAAACAAAAAGCTCAATCTAAACTTCGCGAGATTCAAGCAGTGCAGGCACTTGTGCCTTGATTCCATGATCCTGGTCAAGCTTGCGGGCCAGCGCAGCGAGGGCGCCTGGTTCACCATGAATGAGCACAACGTCAGGATTGCCACCAATCCGCGTAACCCAGTCGACAAGCGTCTTCTGTCCGGCGTGCGCCGAAAAACCACCCAGCGTCTCTATGCGCGCCTTCACGACATAGTTATCACGGTATAACTTTATCCGGTCAGCACCATCAACCAGTATCCGACCCAGCGTGCCGCGTGCCTGGAAGCCAATAAAAATCATCGTGTTGGTGTCGATCCAGATGCGATGCTTGATATGGTGGCGAATCCTGCCGCCAGTACACATCCCACTCCCGGCGATAATAATCGCACCAGACTTGACCTTGTTGATCGCCATGGACTCATCTGTCGACTGACATAGTGTCAGGGTCGGGAGGAACTTGCGCAAGGATGGTTTGCCACCTACGCGCAATCGCGCCGTATCCTCATCATCAAGCAGGCTCATCCACTTGTCATACAGTTCGGTGACAGCAATGGCCATTGGACTGTCAAGATAAATGCGCCAGTCGTCCAACTCACCAGCCTGGTAGAGCAGTCCCAAGTGAAACAGTATTTCCTGGGTTCGGCCAACTGCAAAGGATGGAATGAGCACATTACCTCCAGCCTGCCATGTCTGCTTAAGGATCAGCTTCAGTTCTTCAATTGTGCTGGCCATGTCCTTGTGGTTACGATCACCATAAGTACTCTCCATCAGCACCAGGTCAGCGCTCTCGGGCACCTCGGGGTCCTTCATGAGTACGGCATCATCACTCCCCAAATCCCCTGAAAATACAATTTTCTTGCGGCCTGCTGGCTCCTCAACATCAAGTTCGACAATGGACGAACCCAGAATGTGCCCTGCATCAAGAAAGTGTCCGGTCAGGCCGTGGCCGACGACAAACGTCTCGCCATATTCAATGCCACTACACTGCTCGATCACCTGCATGACATCATGACTTGTGTAAGCAGGCTTGAGTTGGGGTCGTCCTGCCCGACTCCGGCGCATGTTCTCCCTCTCGAGGTCCCGTGAATAAAGGCTCTCAGAATCTCGCAACAGGATGCGCAACAAATCGCGCGTCGCCGACGTGCAGAATATTGGGCCAGAAAATCCCTCGTGCACCAGTTTAGGCAGCAACCCCGAGTGATCAAGGTGCCCATGGGAGAGCACTACTGCATCAACACGACTGGCCTTGAAATGGAATTTTTCTTTCTTGTAACGATCAACATCATCGCCGCCCTGGTGCATCCCACAGTCCAGCAACACGCGACCAAACACCTCTGATTCCAGCATGTGGCAGGAGCCCGTTACCTCCGATGCCGCGCCAAGGAATGTCAGTTTGGCCATGAGAAAAGTCCCCGGATCATTAAATTTCTGGATCGGCAATCAAGCTGCCTCCCCCTGAATCAAAATCTTCTCACGATTGTGTGTGCTATGACCAACTCCCTATGACCAACTCCGCCCAAAAACAGGGATAATGTCGGCTGTGAGAAGCGGGTAGCAAGACATCGATGAAAAACAGGATCACAACCGGGATCTGGCACATCATTTTGTTTGTTGCGCTCTTCTGCATGGAGGTCTACAAGAACGCCTGAGGCGAAGTCTACAACTACGATTCCAGCACCGACCTGACCGTTCGACCTGAGGATCGAACCCGGTTTTCTGGCGGTAAGCGGGTTATGGTTGAACAACTACTGACTCGCCACCAGACATGGATGATGGCGCTTGTTTTTGGCACTGCCGGCGTCCTGCTCGGTGCGGTTATCGTTTTTCTGCGAGAACCTGCTGTGTTCCTGCTCGGTGTGCTGGGACTGGCTCTGGGGTGGTCCTACCACGGCTCGCCGCTTCAGCTTGTCTACCATGGCCTCGGCGAGCTTGACGTGGTGCTCTGTTATGGACCTGTGATTGTCCTCGCCACGTTCCTGATACATACCGGCACGGTCGGCGTTGAACCGCTGTTGCTATCACTCCCGCTTGGCATTCTTATCGCGGCCTTTCTGTGGGTTAACGAGTTCCCGGATCATGATGCTGATGGCAGCTGGGGAAACGCAACCTGGTCGGTATGGCGGAAACCTATCGACTTCTACCGCAGCCGACCAGTCCAGCCGATGACGCTCATCGCATTTGTCACTTACTCTATCGCCGCCGCGGCAGGCGCGCTGATCGCCTGAACCTTGCGCCGCCTCTTCGATATTGTTGCCGCTTTAGCCGGGCTGGTTCTGATGGCACCACTATTCATTGTCATCGCCATTGTGTTGCTTGTAATGCAAGGCGCGCCCCTCTTCTATCGTCAGCAGCGACTCGGACTGGACGGGCAGACACTTGCCCTCCTGCAGCGGGTAAAACCCGGCCTGACCGACCCTGTCGCATTGGCGTTGATCGCATTGGCGTTTGTCGCAGAGGACGAAGTACTCGCGGGACTGAATGCACTTGAAGCCCTCTACCTGGAACGTCTCCTGCCAGAAAAATCCCGGCGACAGGTTGCATACACCAACAGCCGCAATGCCTTGCGCGACCTGCTGGTTATTCTGCAAACACCACGCCTGCTCTGGTCGCGCAAAGCGCGACTCGCCTCGGCAGCACGCGTCCGAGAGGTGCTGGCTGAAAACGGTAAACCCGTCGAATGATGGTACGAGTTAACTGCTGCGCCGCCAGGAATCGCGGGAGTTACGGGAGTTACGGGAAAGCATGAGCTGGGGAACAGGGCACTGTTTTTTCAGGTATCTTGCCCTCGTATACAGCGGATTAACCCGCGCGGAGAACAAAAAATGGGCAAGGATGTTTCCGTCCTCGCACTCTCGCCAGGCATGATGGTGAGTCCGGCTGCCTTCAACGTGGCCACATTGGGTTGGCAGTGATGTCGGGCCTGGCGAAGAATTCGCTGCAACACTTCAAACAAGGTGCAGGCGACCGGTTGGGCATTTCAAGGCAACGCCAAAATCGAGACTGTAAAAACCTGGTATCCAGCGCATAACCACCTTTTTTGGTCACACCGGGTGTTAAGAAAAGGCAGTGAACACAAACCTGAATGTACTCTTCGGTAGCGAATCAGCGCCAACTTCTTCGGCTGGAGGCTGCGGGTGTATTGGTTAGCATTAACGCGGGAAGAACCAGGACGTTTACATGGAACCCGCGTAGTGGAACGGTCAAAGACCCGCGCGTTTTTCTTGAGGCTGGTATCACAGCAACCTTGTATGGATGAACAGCCTATCCAGGAGACCGTGTCAACTCCGTCACGGCGCAAAACATTGGATCAGTACCGGGGCTGCCTGAAGAGCCTGCTGATCCGGTTCTCCGGACTGAAGACGCCGAAGATACATCGCAAACTGGGGGCCAAGGTGCCGGACCTTGATGTGTCTGAGTGCAGTTTGCAGCACTATCTCACGCGATTACGGCCGCTGGTTACCGCAGCGCAAGCACGCTACTACGAACCAGTGATTGACGAAGTGCCAGCGGTGCAGTGCCAGGTAGACGGTGGTGAACTGCGTGATGTGGAGATCGGCGGCAGCAGGAAGACGGTCTACTTCCTGGTGTTCGTGCTGTCCTACTCACAACTGATGTTTGTCAGCCTGTCCAGGTCTTCCGGCCATGGCATAGTCCAACTCACTGACCTGACTGAGCGAACTGGCTGACGATAAGACTGAACAGCTTTTCTGTCAGCGGGTTCGGTGTGTGTATTGATGAACGGGCAATGCTCAGATAGTGCATCGGCATTTCTACAACATCACGCAGTACCCAGAAATGTTCACTCAGATTCCCGAAGGTGGGCGATGGGTGCATCATGGGGAACCAGGCATCAGTGGTCGCCACCAGCTGAAAGACAAGGTCCATATCGTCAGTGACATAGCGGGGCCTGGGTGGCGCGAGATCGTGGATCACATACCGTTTTGCCGTGTCCGAATGGACCGGGTTAACGCTCTCGGGCAGTATCACCGGATAGCCCAGCACATCAATTTCCGTGATATTTTTCGCCCTGGCCAGCGGATGGGCTTTTCTCAGGATGCAGGCAAAGTGAAGCTCATTCAGGGAGGTAACCTCCAGTTCGCTCCAGCGGGAAAGGTAGCTGGAGGACCCGATGATGAGATGAATATCCCCTGCGAGCAGGCGAGGACACAACGTCTGTGGACTCCCGGTGCTGATCTCGACGATGACCTGCGGAAATTCTCCCGCCAACTTCCGAATTGCCTGATGCGCGTGAACCAGATTGGACGCTGGCGTCACACCAAGCCGAACCCGTCCGGTCACTTCGTTCCCTGACACCTGCATATTGCTTATCAGGTCGTCGACATTGCCGAGAATACGTTCTGCCTGTTCGACAAACAGCTTACCCTGCTCAGACAGTTCAATTCCCCTGGGGCGCCGATGGAACAGTTTGACGCCAAGGGTTTCCTCAACCTCCGCAATGCTGCGGGACAGGGCTGACTGGGTGATCCCCAGGTTTTCGCCTGCAGAGGTAATCGCCTCTGCCCTGGCAACTTCAATGATGTACCGCATGCGTCTGAGATCAATCGGACTGGACATTATCTGACATTCGAAAAATGAATGACGATCATTCAAATAGGAATTAGTTTTTATGTCAACGCCGATTTAGGATCAGTCCAACAATCAATTCTATCGATCTGGAGGGAAAGAAGATGACACATGACATCGTTATTCGGGGTGGAAACATCATTGATGGCACAGGCTCGGACCCGTACGTCGGGGATGTAGCTATTGATGATGGGGTAATCACGGCAATCGGTACTGTTGAAGGCAAGGGAAAAGAGGAGATTGATGCCACCGGTCTGGTGGTGACGCCCGGTTTTGTTGATATTCACACCCACCTTGATGCCCAGATCGGTTGGGACCCGGAAATGACGCCCATCAGCTGGCATGGCGTCACCACGGCATTGATTGGAAACTGCGGACTGACCTTCGCCCCCTGTAAACCGGATGATGTAGAGCTGCTTGCCGGCATGATGGAAACTGTGGAGGACATTCCAAAACAAGCGATCCTCTCCGGACTGTCCTGGAACTGGGAACACTATGGTCAATACCTCGACATGCTGGAGGAACTGAAGCCCTCTCTCAATGTGGCCGGACTTGTGGGTCATTGCGCGGTTCGTTACTACGTTATGGGCGAGCGTTCTTTTGAAGACCAGGCCACCGACGCCGAGAAGAAACAGATGGCGGACATCGTAGAGAACGCCATGAAAGCGGGTGCAGTCGGATTCTCGACCAACCGCTATGAACCACACAAAGCACCGGATGGCCGGTCTATCCCGGGGACCTTTGCAGAGAGCGCTGAACTGGAGGAGATTGCACGCGTGGTAGGGCCACGGGATGGGTTGATGCAACTTGTTGGCGCTGACTTTGAAATCCTGAAATCAATCGCGGAAACAGCAAACAGTCGGGTGTTGTTCAGCTATGGTTGTTCCGGAGAAGAAGGCTCGGGGGCTCAAGCGGCAGCACGGCTGGATAAACTGAACCAGCAAGGCCGCAACATCACGGGCATCAGCCACACCAGGGGTTCGGGCTACATGTTTGGTCTTCAGTCGGGTATACCCATCGCCGGGCCCACATGGAATGAGCTCCGGGCAAAAGACTTTGAGGGCAGACTCGAGGCCATCAGTGACGACTCATTTTGCCAGCGGCTGATTGAGGAAGCGCGCCAGCCGAATTCTTGTGGTATCCCACTGCAAAAAGTCTATTTCCTGGGATTTGACGAAGTACCTGATCACAACTCCGCCGAAAACCTGATTGAGCTGTCAAAAGCTGCGGGTGAACACTGGTCAGAAACTTTCCTGCGTCTCTCAAGAGAGAGCCGGGGACGTGGTCTGTTCAACTGGCGTATGTTTGGCGGCAACCTGAAAGAGCAAGGCGATCTTTACGCCAGTGAACACCTTATTCCTGGCCTGGGAGACGTTGGTGCACATGTATCCCAGATCATGGACGCTGGATGGGCGAGCTTTATGCTTGCTCACTACGTGCGTGAAGCAGGCGTGTTCACTCTGCCGCAGGCCATCAAGCGGATGTCTGCCGACCCGGCGGCGGTTGTTGGTCTGACCGACCGTGGAATCCTGAAGGCTGGCATGAAAGCTGATATCAACGTATTTAATCCCGCAGAAGTTACTGAACTACAACCTGTACTGGTCAACGATTTCCCGGGTGGTGCGCCGCGATACATCCAGAAGGCGCGTGGGTTCAAGGCGACCCTCGTCAATGGCAGGATAAACGTACTCGACGGAGAGACGACTGGCGTTCGTGCCGGGCAGGTGCTGCGTCATCAACGCGATTTGACAGTCGCGACGGCATAACTGCGAGCCGGTGTAAATTATGGCGTCGAATTGGTTTCCATTTCGACGCCTTTTTTTTCGGTAAATACTTCCGGGCAAACAGTGCCGCCAGACGCGGTGCTGCCAATCTGGCGAAAGCAAAATGCGACTATCAGCAGTGGCTGGCCAACAACAGTAATATCATGGCACAGTGGGGTCGCGCACGTCCCACATCATGAAAACCTCGCCACCTTGTTCACAAAACAACGACTCTACTGGCACGCATCGACATCAAATCAACAATGGCGCTTGTCCAGCCACTCGCGGACCCGTTGACTGTTGTTCTGGTTGACTGTCGTTCTGGTTGACTGTTGTTCTGGTTGACTGTCGTTCTCGTTGACTGTTGTTACAGCAGGTGGTCAATTCGTCCTATACTCCTGAAAACGACAAAACAGTCGCGTGATGGCACGCTTTATCCACTGCGCCGCCAGAAATCGCGGGTGCTACGGTAAAGCACCAAATTTTTGCTCATATTTTGTATGTTTGCAGATTATCATCTGTCGCGAAGCATTTAGGTTATGCTAGCCTTTCACTCTGTTAATTGATGTATAAAGATTTGTTTTTGCGCGCCAAACTTGCTGTTCCCGAAACATCACCTTGTATCTGCCTGTTACTGTGTACAGCGCTGTTAATAGGATGTACGCCATCGGGTGACAAGACAGATCGCACGGCCTGGGTCCGGTACGGCACAGGCACACCCATGCAGACATTCGATCCTCATCTCGCTGATACAGGGCCGGCATTTTCCACCTACATTGCCCTGGTGTATGACGGATTGACCCGTGCGGACAATGAAAAAATGGGCCAGGTCGTTCCTGGGCTTGCATCTGCATGGCGCTGGGTTGACGACCGCACGATTGAGTTCGACCTGCGTCCGGGAGTCAGTTTCATCGATGGCGAGCCATTTAATGCCCAGGCAGCCAAAGCCAATATAGAGCGCATGATTGAAAAAAGCGGACCGCGTATCGCAACCGTTGCATCAGTCCAATCGGCTGACGCCATCAGCGAGCTTAAACTCCGGGTGAATCTTGCTTACCCTGACCCTACCGTGCTCTATAACCTCGCACTTTCACCCGGCATGATGGTAAGCCCAGCCGCCTTCGACCGCCAAGACCTCGATTTGAATCCAGTCGGCACCGGAGCCTGGATCTACGATAAACAACACTCCAGAATTGGCGAGGTGCATCGTTTTCGCCTGAACCCGAATTACTTCCGGGGTCAACCTCCCGGTCGCGCGCCTTTTGAAATTTATGTCCTGAAAGATGCCCGAGCACGCCTCAACGCACTGGTATCCGGCCAGATAGATTTCACCGTCATGGGGGCATCTGAAGCTGACTATGCGCGAACTTCGGGATTCTCCATCGCAAGCCGCAAGAACCGCTGGCTTGGCATGACCCTGCTCGATCGCCAGGGCAAACTTGTCCCGGCATTCAGTGATGTGCGAGTGCGACGTGCACTTGGCTACGCTGTCGACCGGGAGGCGCTGGCAAAGGTTGTCTACTTTGGCTTTGCCGAGCCTGCCTCCCAACCCATGGTGGATCTGGGGCACCTCAAATCGCTGGAGAACTACTATACCTACAACCCAACGCTGTCCCGATCGCTGCTCGAAGAAGCGGATGCCGTCGGCACCCACTTTGAGGTACCGGTTGTGCCAGCAAGCTCCGCTGAGTACGAGGTAATCCAGCACTACGTCAATCAGGTTGGCTTCGAGATGGAAATCAAAATTATTGAACCCGGCTCAATCGGGCCGATCGCGCGCAGCCTGGACTATCCAATAAATACGATCGGCTATCCGAACGTTGATCCCGATAACAGGCACAGCGCAATCTGGGGCAGTGACGCTGCGTTTAACCCTTTTCACAACCCGACCCCGCGACTGGACGAGCTGGCCCGGCAAGCACGCGAGACCCTGGATGAAGAACTGCGAGCCGCACTGTTTGAAGAGTATTTCCAGATTGTTGTGACAGACGTTCACTCGGTAGTCTATCTTCAGGTCGAGGACCTGGTTGCCTATGATGCCAGCAAGCTGACCGATGTGACCGTATCGCGCTACATTGACCCCAACCTGCGCGATGTAAAACTTCGTCATCCACCTGAGCAGGACCTGTAGATGTTCAAACTCCTGATCAGTCGCATCTTTGGTCTTGTCCCTCTCCTCATCACCGTGTCGGTACTGACCTTTGGCATGATGCATCTCGTACCCGGTGACATCAGGGATCGCATTCTTGGTGTCGAAGCGACCCAGGAACAATACGACGCACTGGGTGAAAAACTCGGGCTCAACGATCCCTTCCTCATACAGTACGGCCGCTGGTTGCTTAAGGCGCTGCAGGGAGACCTCGGCACCTCTGCATACAATAGCCAGAAAGTAACCGATGCCGTGCTTGATACACTACCGGTCACCCTGTCTCTCACGATGGGTGGCATGGTGATTGCTATTCTCATTGGTGTACCAGCAGGTGTTTATGCCGGCCTGCATCGCGGTAGTATGGTGGACAGAACAGCTGTACTGCTCGCCACCATTGGTCAGGCACTCCCCAACTTCTGGGTCGCCATGCTGCTCGTCATACCGTTTGCCCTGTGGTGGAAACTTGTTCCGGCAACAGGGTTTACACCACCAACAACCAGTGTTAGCGGCTGGCTTGCGAGTATCGCAATCGCGTCGCTTGCGCTCGGCACTTCTGCCAGCGCGGCGCTGGCCCGACAAACACGCGGCGCCATTATCGATGTGCTGCGCCAGGACTATATCCGCACTGCTCGCGCCAAGGGCCTCCCACAGCATGTTGTAACGTTCAAGCATGCCCTCAAGAATGCTGCAGTGCCGGTGATTACCACCATAGGTTTCCAGGTAAATGGTCTGCTCGGTGGCGCTTTGATCGTAGAGCAGGTATTCGGATTGTACGGTTTTGGCTCACTTGCAATTGATGCCGTTCGAACCCAGAACATTCCGATGATGCAGGGCGTTGTGGTCATGGGTACCCTTGTGATTGTCTGCGTCAACATCGTCGTGGATCTGGCCTATGGCTACGTCAACCCCAGAGTGCGACCCGCATGAGCAGTGAAAACCTGGGCACCCCACTTTCCGGCAGTGAACGCTTCCGGCAGGCATTTACCAAAAACAGACTGGCACTCGCATCGGCAATTTACCTGGTATTCATACTGCTGGTTGCGCTTTTTGGTCAGTGGTTTCTGGTACACGCGCCCAACGAGGTAAATCTGGCGAGGGCTTTCGAAAATCCATCGCTGGAGTTCTGGCTCGGCACCGATCACCTTGGGCGCAGCACCCGGTCTCGGCTCGTGG
>CAYGNA010000080.1:0-12740 GCA_964351065.1 uncultured Pseudomonadales bacterium | reverse complement strand
CAACCCGCACACCACCAAGGGCACCAAAAATTGTCGCCTGCAACGCCGTTGGTGTCTAAGGCTCTGCGGTAATGGCCACCAGACCAGCCAATGCGCCATTCAACATCATGGTCAGGTCAGCACGGCCAAACATGATCCGGGATACCAGGAGCGCTGCGATCGCGCCGCCCGCTGCAGCCGTATTCGTGTTGAGGAATACCATGGCAACCGAGTTGGCATTTGCAATATCACCCAGCTTGAGAACAGAACCACCGTTAAAGCCGAACCAGCCCATCCAGAGGATAAAGGTACCGAGTGTCGCAAGCGGCAGGTTGGCACCAGGAATAGCCATGACCTGACCGTCCTTGCCATATTTGCCTTTCCTTGCACCGAGGAAGATTACGCCAGCAAGTGCAGCAGAAGCACCCGCCAGGTGAACAATGCCCGAACCCGCAAAGTCACTGAAACCCAGATCACCCAGCGTGTACATGCCGAATACAGCACCACCACCCCATGTCCAGTTACCTTCCATTGGATAGATAAAGCCTGTCATGACAATAGCAAAGGCCAGGAATGCCCAGAGCTTCATGCGCTCAGCAACCGCGCCTGAAACAATCGACATGGCTGTTGCGACAAACACAACCTGGAAGAAAAAGTCAGAAGCGCCCGAGTAGATCGAACCACCCCGGAAGCCATCTTCTCGTGCTGCGAAGTCAGCCAGCACCGAATCAGCGTCCACATCAGCGATACCCGAAAGGAAGTACTCTCCGCCATACATGATTGCGTATCCACAAATGAGATACATCACACACGAAATGGAGAACAGCGCCACGTTCTTGGTAAGAATTTCCGCCGTGTTCTTGGCGCGCACAAGCCCGGCTTCGAGCATGGCAAAACCTGCTGCCATCCACATCACCAGCGCACCCATTACAAGGAAATAGAATGTATCTATTGCGTATTGAAGCTCAAATGTCTGGTCCACAAATACCTCCCGATCTGTTTTGGTTAGTCAACACGCTCTAAATAGCAAAGTTGATGCCACATCCGTGAAACGCCTGTCTACTGCGGACTTGCGGGTATACGAGCGTCAGAAATGGCCCGGGAGTCGCACCCTAATGATGCATTACACAAAACAGTGCGTCATTATGCGGCACTATCTTGGTGCAAAAAGACTTTTGTGGTGCGTACAGCACTGAATTGCCGATCAGGCGGACTGATAGGCCTGTGCCGGCAGCCAGAGCACAATATCTTCGAGCAAAAAGATGATCGCCAGACCAAGTAATTGCAGGCAGACGAACGGCAGTACGCCCCGGTAGATCGTGCGCACAGTAATCTCCGGTGGCGCGACCCCTTTCAGGTAGAAAATGGCAAAGCCAACCGGTGGGGTCAGGAAAGACGTTTGCAAACATACGGCAAACATGACGGTGAACCAAATGAGGTCAAATCCCAGCGCCTGCACCACCGGGCTCACAAGCGGCAGGACAATGAGCGTAATTTCGATCCAGTCCAGAAAAAAGCCCAGCAAGAAGGTAAAAAACAGGATGGCAATGAGAATACCCGTGGGCTCAAACGGCAACCCCATCAACAGCGCCTTGATCAACGCATCACCACCAAGACCGCGCAGCACCAGTGAATAAGCGGTAGCTCCCAGGAAAATCGCAAAAATATACGCTGTTGTCCGGGTTGTTTCGTGCAGCACGTGGCGCAACACATTAATGTTTAGCTGACGGTTCATCCACGCCAGTAGGGCTGCGCCAAACGCACCGACACCTGCGGCTTCTGTTGGCGTCGCAATGCCAAAAAAGATAGAGCCAAGCACTGCGACAATCAGTCCGGCTGGCGCCAGCACGGCGATAAAAACATCTTTGAGCAGCGCCACATCAACAGGTTCTGGTGTATCCGGCAACGGCGCCGCCTGTGGTTTGAGGCGGGCATAAACCAGAATGTAGACGACAAACATGAGTCCAAGCAGCAGGCCTGGGAACAGAGCGCCAAGAAAAAGATCACCCACCGGCATCGCCAGGCGATCTGCCATCAGCACCAGCATGATACTTGGCGGAATCAGAATACCCAGGGTGCCGACCGCGCAGACCGTACCAACAGCAAGTTCTTTCTCGTAACCACGCTCAAGCATCGGCGGCAGCCCAAGCAGTGCCAGCAAGACAACAGATGCCCCTATAATGCCGGTTGATGCCGCCAGCAGCACACCAATCAGGGCAACTGCGACCGCCATACCACCTCTAACCGAACCGAAAAGGCGCGCAGCATCCGTCATTAACCGCTGCGCGATACCTGCACGGTCAAGCATCAGCCCCATGAAGATAAACATCGGTAACGCCACCAGCACCCAGTTGTTCATCACATCCCAGATCCGATCCACAACAAGCGTGCTGTATTCCCAGTCCATATAAACCGGCAGTCCAAAATCGACCCGCGCAATGATCCCGAGCGCAGTAAACACGACGGCGAGGCCACCCAGTACCCAGGCCACAGGAAAACCGGTAAAAATCAACACAATAAATGCGATGAACATCATGATTGAGAGAACATCACCCACTGCCATCAGGTGCGCTCCGCCAGGAAGAGGAAGGAAACCACTCGACTGAGCCGCGCCAGCACGGCCAGGAGCAATAGCAGAAAGCCAATCAGCAGGACGCTCTTGATGACCCATCTATAGGCGAGGCCACCCGGCGCTTCCGATACCTCAGAGGTCGTAAACGAATACGAAATAAACGGTCCAGCAGCAAAAATAACGAGGACAATAAACGGCAGCAGGAGTAACAGCGTCCCATAGAGTTCGATCCATGCCCGCGTCACTGGCGAGAGCCGCTCTCGAACCACATCCACCCGGATATGCGAGTCCGTGGTATACGCATAGGACAACCCCAGCAGAAAACCAGTCGCATAGAGGTGCCATTGGATTTCTTCGAACTCAATGCGCCCCTCGGCAAACAGGTAACGCATGGCCACATTGAGCACAATGATGCCCAGCAGGAGCAGCCAGATCCAGGAAACCACTTCTGAAATTGACCTGACCCAGGCATCAATCCGGCGCGAAAATGCTGTATGCGGCAACTCCACGTTCAAAAATCCCGGGGCAGGTAAGCGTGATCTTTCCAAACGGCGTAGGTTGCCATGAACTTGTTCTGCGATGCCAGGATGCGCCTGAACATCGGGTCTTTCCCGGCCTCTTCAGCCAGCACTTTCGCCGTGCTCGCCTGCAGTTGCTTCAACACCTCACGGCTGAACTTGACCGGTGTAACACCTTTTGCTGGAAAGCCTTGCAGTACGGCACCCTGTATAGCCTCACCGTGTGCGAGGTTGCGGATTACCCCTGCTGTGCAGGCCATTTCAATCAGCCCCCGGTCTGCATCCCCCAGCGCCTCCCAACGCGAGGCGTTAACCACAAGATGTGATGCTGTAAATGTCTGGTGCCATCCCGGAAAATAGTTGAACTTCGCAACCCGGTCGAAGCCGAGCATCTGGTCAACTGCAGGCATGGAAAATTCTGTTGCGTCAATAGCACCCTTTTCAAGCGCCTGAAAAATCTCACCGCCAGGAATCAACGTCACAGATGCGCCCAGTTCCTGCAGCACCCTGCCACCCAGCCCGGCAAACCGAATCTTTAGCCCCTGGAAATCTTCAACCCGTTCAATTGGCTTGCGGAACCAGCCAGCCGTTTCCGGCCCAACAATACCGCACAGAATTGGTACTACGCCGTGATCGCGATAGAGCAATTCCGTCAGCATCTGCCCCTCATCCTCGTAGTACCAGGCGGCAAACTCCCAGGGCTCCATCCCGAAAGGTACGGCAGAGACAAGTGGCGTTGCAGGAATACGACCCTGGTCATAGCCAATCCAGGTGTAGCCTGCCTCAATTTTGTTATCGCGCACGCCCTCGGTGATACTGAACGGCGGGATCAGCATGCCGGGTTCATACACATCCAGTTTGATGCGGCCGCGAGACACGCGTGACAACTCGGCAGAGACCTCGAGGATGTTATCGCCCAGCGCGGGCAGGTTGGTACCAAATGCAACCGGCACCCGCCATTGTATGGACTGGCCGACAACCGCGTCATTGCCAACTGGCGAGGTAACAGAACTCGCACGGAGCGCGAGGGCGCCGATGAGCCCCGCCATAAATGCAACAATCACAGCCACGGCTGCGGTTCGATTATTCCACGGGTTCTTCTGGCTCATAACTCACCTTTGGTGATCACACAGGTATACTAACAGCCTAACAGCCTGTCACAGGTAGCGCTGCGCGGCCCTCGACAGCAGATTCGGCCAGACCAATAATGTCATTTTATCCAGGGATAAACCGTGCCCCAACCCGACTGGTTCAAAGATCTGGTAAACATGCCCAGAGCGGCAAGATTTACCCGTGTCGAGGGCGCAATGATCCACTACGACACCTGGGGGTCAGCGACAGACAAACCCAACCTGCTCTTTGTCCATGGCAACGGCGCGCAGAGCCATTGGTGGGATTTTATCGCGCCGGCATTCACCAATCGCTTCAACCCCATCGCGATGGACATGAGCGGCAATGGCGATTCAGAGCACCGCAACCAGTACTCAGCGGCAGGCTTTGCGAACGAAATTATGGGCGTACTCGAGGCAGTCGGCGGTGGTCCAAACATCGTGGTTGGACACAGTTTCGGTGGGTCGATGACCCGTATTGCAGGCTATCTGCATGGTGACCTCCTGCAGGGCATTGTGCTGATTGATTCCGTGGTCAGTACGCACAGAACCGAACGCAAACCACCACCCGCGCCGCGCACTGCCCAGCGTTTTTACCCAACCCTGGACGCTGCCAAAAAGCGGTTTCGGCTGCGCCCACCCCAGCCCTGTCAGAATGACTATATTATTGATTATATTGCGGGACACTCGGTTCGTGCCGGGTCCGCAGGATACTATTTCAAACTCGATCAGGCGATGTTCTCAAAGTTCGAAGACGTCCCCGGTGTTGAACTCCCGGATGGCGCTACGACAATCAGGGAGACGCCCTGCCCGGTTGGCTTTATCATCGGAGAGCAGAGCCGTTTTTTTCCACCGGAAGCCAGGGCACTTGTTTCGACACTCATTGACCCCACCCTTTTACGGGTAGTACCGAATGCCTGGCATCACGTTTTCCTGGACCAGCCACTGCACTTTATTGAAGCCCTGGGCGAAATTCTGGTGAACCTGGAGACGGCGGATTAACGCCTTGCGGACGAACCATCGTCGATGGTAATCCGCTGCATGCGGCGATGCTGCGGCCAGTAGTCGTTGACAGGCTTATGTTGAACGATGCGGTTATCCCAGAACGCCACCGAATGTTCCTGCCAGCGGAAGCGACAGGTGTATTCCGGCGTGACAACATGGTCAAACAAGAAGCCAAGCAACGCCCGGCTCTCCTTCTCTTTCATGCCCTTGATCGATACCGTAAACAACGAGTTTACATACAGGCACTTCCGTCCCGACTCTGGGTGAACTTTCACCACGGGATGTTCAACGGGCGGATTGGCAGCCAGCATGGGTGCCAGGCGTTCACGCCCACCCGGTTCTGCCAGGCTTTCTTTGAAACCAAAACTGAAATCGTGAATGGCAGTGAGAGAGCAGAGCAAGTGTTGCATCTGATCGGACAGCCCTTCATAAGCTGCTGACATACTCGCAAACAGCGTATCCCCACCACGTTCAGGTATGACAACACCGTGCAGTATTGAACCCAGTGGCGGGTTCTGCCTGAACGTCATGTCCGTGTGCCACATTTCGATTTTTGACGGATTCTCGCGATCATTCTCAAGAATCGTCAGCTGCGGATAACCCTTAACGTGAGGGTAGGCCTCATGCAACTGGGGTACACCAAACTTCTCTGCCAGGGCTGCATGTGCTGCAGGGGACATGGGCTGCTCCCTGAAAAAGAGCACTTCATAGTCGAGCCAGCCTTGCTTCAGTTGGGCAAACTCTGTATCGCCAAGAGGCTCACAGAGATTGAGGCCGGACACCTCTGCGCCAAGCGCACCTGCACAGGGGATGAATGTGATCATTGCGTGTCTCGCCGGGCGTCTGGAATCAGCCCCTAGCTGAGCGCCTCGAGCTGCTGCAGCAGCTTATCGGTTCGCGACTCCAACTCAACAATCAGTTCTTTGGACTTGTGTACTGAAAGTGCAGCGACACGTTCCGGGCCGAGTTTCTTCAGGCCTTTGCGGATCTCGGTGGCGTTCGCTTTAATGTCATCAATCTGGCTCATTGCCTGCTCCCTGAAATTGCCGCGCAATGATACTGCATTTGAATAGATCAATGTAGCCGGCTTGCTATACTCACTTGCTCTAAAACGGAAAAACGCCCAACTGACATGCACAAGCTTCTGGAAATCAGCTATCACGGTACAACGCTGGCAGTACAAATTGTTGACGAGCCACCGAAGGCAAGCCTGCTGATAAACGGACTGGCCCGCGACCAGGCATCCAGCCAGACAACCAATACTACCTTGAGGCTTTCTACCACCGTGCAGACGGACTACGAGTGGCACGAATTCGTGGAAGCCCATCTCAGTTACACAGATTCAGGTATTCGGGTGCAGTTGTTTGCCAATAAAGCACTGCTGCTGGAAGAAACACACGACCGTGGACAAGTTCATGAAACTCGCTAAAAACTTTATTGATATTGGCCTGCAGACAAACCAGCGCGACCCCATGCTGGCCTTCTGGCAGAACGAAGTGGGTTTGCCCTATGAGGAACTTCTCAAGGTCGGTGGTGGTACACACCAGCACCGTCACACGCTGAACGGCTCGGTCTTCAAACTGAATCATGTAAGGGAGCCCCTGCCAGCGGATGATCCCACGGGGTACACCACGCTCTATATCGCTCGCGAGGGCACGACCACGCCTGTAGATTTGGAGGATCCCGATGGCAACCGGGTGGTACTGGTGCCACCCGGACACCTGGGCATCACCCATATTGGCCTTCAAATGAAGGTATCTTCGCTCGCCCGGTTCCAGCAATTTTATGAGGATGTGTTGCAGATTGAAGCCCTTGGCGATAATGCTTATCGATGGGGTACCACTATTCTCTTTCTCGATGAAGATCCAACCCACCAACCTGTAGGCCAGATGCGTGGCCTCGGCTATCGATACATCACTGTTCAGGTCTGGAAGGTTGATGCAGAACACGCTGGCGTACTCGCCCGCGGCGGCACTGAGGGGCGGGCTCCGGCGACACTGGGCAGTACAGCCCGGATCAGCTTTATTACAGACCCTGACAACAACTGGATAGAGGTTTCCCAGCGCGCGTCCCTCACCGGCGAGTTGACCTAACCCATGCTGTTGCGACAGGCGACCCTGCAATCTAACCCTATTGCGATTCGATCTAAGTAACGCTGCCCCCTTACAGTAGAATTCAGGCAATCCAGCGACGACAGAAGGAGACGCGTGATGCAACCAGAATTCAGGGAAGAGCCTTTTAGCCCATTTTCACGCGGCGCTGACTGGCGCGTGTGGTTTGGCATTGTGATTTCGGCGCTGTGGACAGTCATGCTGGCGGCTTATATCTCAGCCCAGGTTGGCTGGGCCCACGTTAGCGAAACCAGCATGGACACCCTGGGCAGCTTTCTGGAAGGGGCTTTTGCGCCGCTCGCATTCCTGTGGTTTGTGCTCGCGTTTTTCTCGCAACAAAAAGAGCTCTCCCAGAACACCACGGCAATCAAAATGCAGTACGTCGAGATACAGAAATCTGCCGAGCAGGCCGTCATTCAGTCAGAAGCGATCCGCGCCTCCGAAAACCATGCACGCAAGGAGTCTTTTCTGCGTATTGCAGACAGTGTCAGGCAGCAACTGGGCGTCATCATGGGTTTCCTCTACCTCTCCAGCCAGGGCGCCGGCACAACCGGCGCTGTGTCTAACGACAAGATTGCCAGCCTGTGGTCAAGCATGAGCAACAACGATCCCGAGGTGTTTTCCCGCACCATGCTGCAGTTGCTATTCCTGAACGGCGAACGATACGCGTACAAACTCCTGTACGGAACCGGCGTACGCACCCGCCACTCTGAGAACTTTATTTTCAATTTCGAGCGCCTGATCAGGGTCGCCGAGGATTGTGATGACGATGGCATGATCAGGGACTCACTCCTCGGGAGTACCCATGGTTACGTGTACAACCACATGATCAGGTTTCGGGATGATCCGCCCAGCGGCTTTACCTACGGCATCTACGACTTCGATCCCGACGTAATAGACTAACCTACCTTCAGCATCACGGAAGAATGTCACATGAAACCATCTACTGTAGCCCTGCTCAGCCTGCTCATAATCCAATCCGCCACAGCGGCAGAAGATCGCTTTGCCGACGTGGAAATACGTACGGAACCAGTCGCTGGCAATATCTATGTACTGTACGGCGACGGCGGTAACATTGGCGTATCGCGCGGTGAAGATGGCATCCTGATGATCGACGACCAGTACGCACCGCTTGCCACCAAAATCAGGGCGGCATTGGCAGCACTCGGCAATGAAACCCCCGCATTTGTACTGAACACTCACTACCACGGGGATCACACTGGCAGCAACGCGGCGTTCGGCGGTGACAGCATCATCATGGCCCATAGCAACGTGCGTACCAGGCTACTCAACGCGGTAGAAAAATTGCCAGGCGAAGCACTGCCAGTCATCACTTACGAGCAGGAAGCCAGCATCTTTTTTAACGGCGAAGAGGTCAGGCTGGTCCATATGCCCGCCGGTCACACTGACGGGGATACGGTGGTCTACTTTACCGGCTCGGATGTCGTCCATACGGGTGACAACTTCTGGCACGGCCTGTTCCCGTTTGTTGATCTGGATGCTGGCGGCAGCATTCAGGGGCTGATAAAAAACACCGAGACCCTGCTCGGGACGGTGACTGACAGTACAATAATCATCCCCGGCCACGGCACCATTGCCAGCAAGCAGGACCTGCAGGCTTTCCACAAAATGCTGGTCCAGACCTCAGCCAATGTTACTGACGCCATGAGAGCAGGAAAAACGGCTGACGACATTGTCGCAGTGGGGCTCGGCAAACAATGGCAGACCTGGGGACAATGGTTTATCAACGAAGAACGCTGGATTCGCACAATCTACAAAAGCTATTCACGCTAGCCGATCAATCCAGAGGAGGTTTTAAGGTGCCTGATCGAAACCCGGTGCAGCGAATCAAAGACGACCGCATTCAGGCCAGGAGGCTGGAAGACCCCAATTCGGATGTCTGTTATCTGGCGCTGGCAGATCCAGCCGGTAATGCGTCAGTTCGCACACTTATCCTGCGTGATATCAGTGACAACCGGTTCCTGTTGTTCATGAACCAGTCGAGCCCAAAATGGAAGATACTCAAACAGGGTGGCACCTATGAACTACTGCTCTGGTATCCGTCCATGCAGCGGCAGTACCGGATCTCCGGCGGCATTAACTTTTGTGATCCGGATTTTGTTCGGCAGAGTTGGCTCCGGCGCCCGCGAGGCAGCAAATACCTGGATATCCTGTATGAGCATACGATCGACCAGAGCGAGCCCATAGAATCAAGAGGCGCGCTGGTAACTGAAATCAATCGCATCAGGGCCAGCTTTGATCTCGATAACCTGACTGCGCCAGAGAAGGTTGCCGGCGTGGAACTTGTTGCCAAGCGCATCGAAATGCTGGATTTGAACCGCGAGGATCGTATCCACGATCGTATGGTTTACACCTTCAATGACGGCATCTGGGAGCCAACTACCCTGGTCCCATAAGAGAGTCCCATAAAAACAGTCCCCTTAAAGGGTTCCATGCAGGGTCATGTCTAGAAAATCCGGTTGTTTTCGACAAGGGCTTTGACAGGCGCGAGAAAGAGACATTAGAATCATTCCACGGTTAACAGGATCACTCGACGCTTTACCAACGTGCCGGCCGTTCTATCCAGGGGGGACAGCTTGGCATGCCGATAGGCACCCTGAACGTAAAAAGGAGGTGATCCCATTAATAGTCAGTCTATCGAGGGAGCCTCCGAGTTAGCCTCTTAAAACAGGCGTAATTCGGAGCTTGCTCCCATACGTTGACAGAGCCCCGGGTGTCAAAAGCCCGGGGCTTTTCGTTTCTGCAAGACATCTTTTTCGTTTCCACAGAATCTGTTTTCAACTGCCGTAAGAGATCTCTCCACTACGGCCCTGACGGGCCTTCGGTCGAGAAGACGCTGTACCGTCGTTTCGACTGAAGTGGCGCAGCCACGTAACGGAGAAACCCCAACACCACCTCTCTAGGCCCCGTCTTTCTGCACCGTCCGGATACCGGCCAGGTTTGTAAAACAGGTATCTATCGCCGTGGCCAAAAAGTCTTCCATAAAGGCTGAATCACGCTGATCTTCCCGAATGGCCGCGTACAGGGTTGCCCAGACGCCGCCTTTGCCAAGCTTGCGCGCGACAATGGTCTGGTTCTCCATATACTCGTGCAGCGCCCAATTCGGCAGGCAGCTAACACCGCGACCACTCGCCACCAACTGCACCATCATCGGTGTCAATTCAGCCGTTCGAATGGATGCCGGTTCAACATCGTCCGGGTCCAGGAACTGCGTGAAGATATCCAGGCGATCGTGCTCAACCGGGTAGATGATAAGCACCTCGGAAGCAATGTCAGCGGGTTCCACCACGGCTTTGGTTGCCAGGCGGTGTTCCTTGTTGACTGCCAGCATGGCTTCATAGCGAAACAGCGGCACATACTCGACCCCAGGCAGCGCCAGCGGATCTGACGTAATCACCAGGTCCAGGTCACCACGCACGAGCGCTGGCAGCGGCGCAAAGTTATGTCCGCCGGTCAGGTCAAGCTCAACCTCGGGCCAGTTACCACGATAACGATCAATACAGGGAATAAGCCACTGGAAACAGCTGTGGCATTCGATGCAGATGTGCAGGCGGCCAGCTTCACCACCTGCAAGCCGGCCAATGTCCCGCTCGGCAGCCCTGAACATGGGCATCACCTCATCCGCCAGCGACAGCAATCGACGCCCCGCACTGGTGAACCTGGGCGGCCTGGTCTTACGCACGAACAGGGAGCAGTCGAGTCGCTCCTCCAGATCCTTGATCTGGTGGGACAAGGCGGACTGGGTAAGGAACAGTCGTTCAGCCGCTTCTACCAGGCTACCTGTGTCACGGAGTGCCACCAGTGTTTTCAAATGGCGCAGTTCAATCATAGTTACCCCTACATGAACCAGGTTCACGAAAAAAGTAGTTTCGATTGAAAACGTTCATTCACTCAATTGCAAGCCAATACCATCGAATTATGGCTTGACTCACTCCCGCGACACGTGACAATAGATGGTCTTTCTCACGCAATAGCATTGGAGCCCCGATGTTCAACCCTTCATCCGTGGTCATTAAACACTTTGTTGATGAACTGGTTGATCGATACCAGAGCATGTATGGCTCCAATGAAACGGACATACATCTGCTTGTCTCGAACGGGCGCAATGCGCTGGAGATCATCGCCAACAGCGATGCGCCCTATCACGACGTCAACCACACGATTATGGTTACGATGGTTGGGATGGAGATATTGCGGGGAAAGATACTGATTGAAGGGCGGGTAAACGCCAAAGAATGGGTACATTTTGTCGTCTCGCTGCTCAATCATGACATCGGCTATGTCCGGGGTATCTGCCGGGCTGATCGCAGTGGCCGATATGCAATCAACCAGGACATGGACACCATCACGCCGCCAGCGGGCTCAACTGACGCATTTCTGACGCCCTATCACGTTGACCGTGCCAAGATTTATATCTCGGAACGTTTTGTCCAGGACGAATGGCTTGACGTGGACATTATCATGCACAACATTGAGCGCACCCGATTCCCTGTGCCAAGCGAGGAAGACGCGCAGGAAAACACCGATTTTCCTGGCCTGCTTCGTGCCGCTGACCTGATTGGACAACTGGCTGATCCGCAATACTTCCGCAAGATTGCATCGCTGTTTGCCGAATTCAAGGAAACCGGCCAGGCGGCCAAGATGGGTTACACCACGGCCGCCGATCTGCGCGCCGGGTATCCTAAATTCTTCTGGGACGTGGTCTCACCCTTTATCACTGAGGGGCTCAGGTTCCTCCGGCGTACCCAGGAGGGCCAGAAATGGGTCGCCAATCTCTACGCCAATGTGTTTACCGAAGAACACGAGGCACCTGCCTACGGGCCGGAGCGACGCGCACGCGGCGAGCGCCGCGCTGACGCACCGGGGCTCTTCAAAGTGAAAGAGATTGCGGAGAACGACAAGCGTTCCACAGGGCGCCGGGCGTCAGACATCCCGGCTGCGACACCACCCCGATAGCCGGGTAAATCGACCAGCACTGGCGGCACATTTGGCTTAAACCCGCCAAGCGCATACAATCCCAGCTTTTTTTATGCTCGCACGCGATATCAATGATCCAATCAGGCCAGGTACAGACCGGGGAGACGCCCTGTCTGTTGCCCTGCTTGGCTATCGTAGTAACCCCTACAGCGGCGGCCAGGGCATCTACCTGCACTACCTGAGTCGCGCGCTTGCTGGCCTCGGTCACTCTGTAGATGTAATTTCCGGCCCGCCCTACCCACATCTGGTACCCGGCGTTCGACTGATTGAACTGCCTTCACTGGACCTGTTTGCGTCACCCAATCATGTGACGGCGCTACGACCCCATCATCTCAGGTCGTTTAGTGACACGTTTGAGTATTTCAGCATGCTCACCGGCGGATTTCCTGAGCCCTATACCTTTGGCAGAAGGCTGGTACGCCACTTCCGCCGCGTCAAACCTGGCTAC
>CAYGNA010000079.1:10236-12814 GCA_964351065.1 uncultured Pseudomonadales bacterium | reverse complement strand
GTGCTAGGAGAGGGCGGTCGGTCGGGTACCCGTGTGTTGTGGCTATACCCTGGTGCTACTTTGCCTTCACTTAGCCCTCATTTAGCTTTCACTTAGCTTTCACTTAGCCTTCACTTGGCCTTCAGTGAAGCAATGCTGTGGTTAAGCCAGCAGTCAATCTGGTGGGCCGTGGTGGGTTCGAACCACCGACCAATTGGTTAAAAGCCAACTGCTCTACCGGCTGAGCTAACGGCCCAGATTGTGAAGGCCGGTATGATACCGATCTTTGTCCAAAACTCAAGTAAAGGGAATTCTATCTACGATTGCAGTGGTGAGATCAGTACCGGTGAGTTCTTCGATGGTGAGTACTCCACCCGGGTTGATGACGTTGAATTCAATGACCCAGGGGTAAACCAGGTCGATGCCGACAAATTCTGCGCCGTGTGCCTTTAATGCCTGGCCGATGCGCTCGCAGTAGACCTGCTCCTCAGGGGTCAACTCGCAGGGCTCGGTGCTGGCACCCTGCTGGACGTTGGTTCTGTGATCCAACAGGGCGCGGCGCTGGTACTGGCCAACTGGATGACCGCCGGCAAGCAGAACGCGTTTTTCACCCTGGGCTATTTCTTCAACATACCGCTGTAACAGGCAAAACCGGTCTTCCTCAGGACCGCACATCGATTCCAGTATGACGCGTACATTAGGGTCCGCCGCCGTCAGTAGGTATACGTTGCGGCCAAAGCTTGAGGCTGGGGGTTTGGCGATCCATCGTCCGCCTTCAGCCTGCATGATGGCCAGCAATTCCGCCGGATCGTTCGATGCCCAGGTGTCAGGATGACGAAAGACATCGGGGTTGGTCGCGGCGAAATACTTGCTCTTGAAATGCATGATGGCATCAAGGGAATTGTAGATTCTTGTTCTGTTGGAGAGTGCAAACAGCAGCTGAACCTTGTCGAGGAAACTGTGGCGCATCCCAAGGGACATGACCCAGATGACATCAAACTCATCGAGCTGCAGGCGGTCCGGAAATCCCAAAATATCACCCTGCTGGCAAGGGCTGGTCAGCCTTTTGCCAAGCGCTGTGACCCGGGAGCGGGTGAGGGCAAGCGATTCCATTTCTACAAGCGCTACCGCGTGTCCCCGTCTGATCAATTCGTTGGCAAAGCGGCGGTAGTTCCCGTCCACAATGGTGTCTGTTGCGCCTATCAGGAAAGCAATACGTGTCATGGTTTTGGGTTGGTCCAATAAGAATTCCCAGGTATCGGGAGCCTGGGGCCGAGGTAAAGTGCCAGAGTCGAGATTTCGGCACTTTACCCCGACCCCTGTTCTTTTGCCTGCTCTTTTTGCTGCCTTGTTTTACCCTTTTTCCTGTCCTTGCTCGACCGGATTGAAAAGTCCTGGTTTGCCCAGACATATGAACTGTACGAGTGTTCATGGCGACTGCGCTATACTCGCCTCTCCTGTTTCCATTTGAGTTCTCAAGAGGTAAGCCGCCATGGGAAACATCGCCTTTGACGTACCGCTGCACCAGAGTCACACGCTGAGTGAAGCCGAGATCAGTGCTTACAAAGCGTCAATCAAGGCATTGCTGGCGAGCCACAATGCAGTGCTGGTGGCGCATTACTACACCGATGACGCTATCCAGGCACTTGCCGAGGAGACGGGCGGCTGTGTCGCTGACTCTCTGGAAATGGCCCGCTTCGGCAAGAATCATCCAGCCGATACGCTGGTTGTTGCTGGCGTGCGATTTATGGGTGAAACGGCAAAAATACTGAGTCCTGAAAAGCGCGTGCTGATGCCAACCCTGGAGGCAACCTGCTCACTTGACCTGGGGTGTCCGGCGGATGAATTCAGTGCATTTTGTGATGCCAACCCGGAACGTACTGTTGTGGTTTATGCAAACACGTCTGCGGCAGTTAAAGCCAGGGCAGACTGGGTCGTTACATCCAGCAATGCGCTTGAGATAGTTGAGCATCTCATGGACCAGGGCAAGACGTTTATCTGGGCACCGGACAAATATCTTGGCAGCTACATTCAGCGGGAAACAGGCGCTGATATGCTGATGTGGGATGGCTCCTGCGTGGTGCATGAAGAGTTTAAGGCCAAAGGTGTCCAGGATTTGAAGCGGGTGCATCCGGATGCTGCGGTCCTGGTGCATCCTGAATCACCCCAGAGCGTTGTTGAACTGGCTGATGTGGTTGGCTCTACAACACAACTCATCAGGGCAACAACCGAATTACCGAATCAGAAATTTATTGTTGCGACGGACAATGGCATTTTTCATAAAATGCGCAGCGCCGCACCGGGGAAGACTTTTATCGAAGCGCCAACCGCGGGCAATGGGGCCACCTGTCGAAGCTGTGCCCATTGTCCCTGGATGGCCATGAACGTACTCGAGAACCTCGAGCAAACGCTCAAAACAGGCGATAACGAGGTTTGGGTTGATCCCGTGATTGCCGAACGGGCACTGATTCCGTTGGACCGGATGGTTTCATTTAGCAACACCAACCAGATTCGTCTTCGAGGTAACGCCTGAACCAATACCGGGTTTGTTTGCGGTTCTGATTGCAGTCAGGAATTGCAGTCAGGAATTGCAGTCAGG
>CAYGNA010000079.1:0-10136 GCA_964351065.1 uncultured Pseudomonadales bacterium | reverse complement strand
ATTGCAGTCAGGAATTGCAGTCAGGAATTGCAGTCAGGTGAATTCTGATCAGGAACGACGCTGGCTCTGGCGCATCGCGTGTATTTCTTCGATCCGGGTACGTATCCTGGACTTCTGCTGGAAATTGTCATTGACCAGGGGAATGGCGTAGCCAAGCTGCGTGATGGCCTGATCAAGGTTGCCGACCAGCACAAAATACTCCGCGCGCGCTTCATGGACGCCGACAATGTTGTTTGCCAGCCCATAGGTCTCAGCGAGGAGATACCACAGATTGACATCGCTCGGCCGAGAAGTTGTCAGTGGTACCAGTACAGCTTCGGCCCGGGCCGCCTGACCGCTCTTGAGCAATGCATCTGCATAAGCCATTGAAAGTGGGTAGTTACCTGGCGATATTGTGAGGGCGCTGGACAGAATATCGGTCGCTACTTCATAACGCTCAGCACGAATGTGCAGTTCTGCTTCTGCGAGCACAAACGCCAGTTTAGCCGGATATTGCCCCTTCAAAGAGTTTATCAGCCCCATGGCACGATCATGCTCACCTGCTTCGGTCAGCGCGAGGGCGAGGCCGTATTCGCCGGCAGTCCGTTTTATTGGCTCAGTTTGCTTGATAGCTGTTTCCATCCTGGAAACAGCATCGGCCGTGGTGCGGGCCGTGTTTACCATGACCCGGGCCCGCATGAGCTGGTAGTCAAGGTCCAGTGGGTAATCTTTTGTTTCGTATTTTCCAACCTGGTTGTATGAATCGTTTATCCGGTCTTTGGTTACGGGGTGTGTCAGCAAAAACTCCGGTATCCTGTCACCCCTGAACCTGTTGGCGCGATCCAGGCGTTCAAACATATAAGCCATGGCCCGCGGATCCATGTCAGCGTCGGCGAGTGTGGATATTCCCAGGCGGTCGGCTTCAGTTTCCCATGCACGGCTATAGCGCAGCATTGTGCCCTGGCTCGCAGCCTGCCCGGCCGTAATGGCAGCCAGACCTGCATCACCGCCACCAGTTGCCATCAAGACGACGCCCGCTATAAGACCTGCAATGGAGGGAATTGATGCCTGCCGCCCAGCCTCGCTGCGCCTGGCGAAATGGCGCTGGGACAGATGGGCCAGTTCGTGTGCGAGGATCGCAGAGATCTCGTGTTGGGTTTCCGCATACAGGAAGAGTCCGTCATGAACGCCGATAATACCGCCGGGTGCAGCGAAGGCATTGATCTGATCGGCGTCAATCAGTACTACCTCAAGACGACGGTCTACCAGCTGACTGTTGAGTGCAAGCCGATAAATCAGATGTTCTACATATTCCTGCAGCAACGGATCGTTGATGAGTGGCGCCTGGGCACGCACCGCACGCAGGAACTCCTGCCCCAGTTCGTGCTCCTGCTCGAGTGAGATCATACTGGAGGTACGGTCACCCAACTGCGGCAGGTTGTGGGATTCAGCTGAGTATGCAGCTGAAGGTAACCACGCAAAAATTAATACCAGAAATATTCGAGTCATCAAAAGCATTGGAATGAGGTTCTGGGGTGACTGTAACGTTTACGGCTCAATCTATCCAATATGGCGCTATCCAATATGGCGCATTCAACCCGGCGCAACCCAGCCTGGCACCATCCGTTGGGAAGGGGGCTTCCCATCTCAGACACTGCGAACCCGGGTTTGGTTCCTGTTTCACATGGGACTTCGACTGATCAGTTATACTCCGCCCAGTTGGATCGGCGAGAGTTATGTGATGCAGGTAGATGAAAAGCTGGATGCGAGTGGACTGACATGTCCGCTACCTCTGCTAAAGGCGAAGCAGGCCCTGAATAAAATGGCCAGTGGGCTTGTGCTGGAAGTGATCTCGACCGATCCAGGCTCCGTCAGGGATTTCAAGGTTTTTGCTGATCAAAGTGGGCACCAACTCCTGCGCACGGATAGCGACGACGGCACCTATACCTACTTTCTGAAAAAAGCTTGAGAGCAACAATGTTTGATGTAATGCGTAGCTGGATCGACCGGTTCCTCTCTGAGGAAGAGGCTGTCCTGCTCGCCGTCATACTGGGTGTTGCAACATTTATTATCCTTACCATGGGCAAGATCCTGGCGCCGCTGCTGACCGGGATTGTGCTGGCATATGTCATGCAGGGGACGATCAAGTTGCTTCGTCGCTTCAGCCTCCCAAAAGGTTTGGCCGTTTGGCTCACCTTTATCCTGTTCCTGGGTGGCTTTGTTTCGTTGTTGTTCCTGGTGATACCCCGGGTGTGGCGGCAGATGCGCAGCCTCTTTGAAAACCTGCCGGCGATGGCCAATGAAACGAGGGACTTGCTGTTTACGCTGCCGCAGAAGTTCCCGCAGTTTGTGTCGGAACAGATGGTGACCAGTTGGGGTGATCTGATCAGCGCAGAGGCGAGCGAGATCGGGCAGTGGCTGCTGTCGGTGTCACTGTCTCAGTTACCGCTTATCCTTGGGGTAACCATTTACATCATGCTGGTGCCAATCCTGGTGTTCTTCCTGCTGAAAGATCAGGATCAGATCATTGAATGGTGCCAGTCCTACCTGCCAAAGCGTCGACCTTTACTTAACAGTATTGGTGCAGAAATGAACGTCCAGATGGCGAATTACATCCGCGGCAAGGTGGTTGAAATTATCCTGGTGGGTATCACCAGTTTTCTCTTCTTCAAGGTGATGGGGCTGGACTACTCGGCCTTGCTGGCCTTTCTTGTGGGTGTTTCCGTCATTGTGCCCTATGTTGGCCTGGTGGCAGTAACCTTCCCGGTGGTAATCATTGGTTACCTGCAGTTTGGCTGGACGCCTGAGTTTATGTACATCCTGCTTGGATACTCAATCATCCAGGGTATTGATGGGCTCGTGATTGTGCCTCTGCTGTTTTCCGGTGCGGTCAATCTTCATCCCATCGCGATTATCACCTCAGTACTGGTCTTTGGTAGCTGGTGGGGGGTCTGGGGTGTCTTTTTTGCGATCCCGCTCGCGACACTGGTTAAAGCGGTAATGACCTCGTGGCCCCAGGGTGCGCTGGGTGAATTACCACCACCAGCCGACTAAAGTGCTTTGCTCCCTGTAGCACCGACTGTTGTTAAGCCACTGTCGTGCCAGTAAGATTGGCCGCTTCATTATTCCCGCTCTCGCAAATTATGATCACAGGAAGCATTGTTGCCCTCGTTACGCCCATGCTTGACGATGGCGCCATTGACTGGCAGCGGCTTGATGCCCTGACCGAATGGCATATTGAACAGGGTACAAATGGCATAGTACCGATGGGCACTACGGGTGAGTCAGCGACTGTCACGCCGGATGAGCACTGCGCCGTGATGAAACGTGTGATTGATGTGGTCGCTGGCCGAATCCCCGTGATTGCCGGGACCGGTTCAAATGCAACCAGCGAAGCCATCATGTTTACACGGGAAGCCAAAGAGATGGGTGCGGATGGCTGTCTGCTGGTGACGCCGTACTACAACAAGCCGACCCAGGAAGGCCTGTTTCAGCACTACAAGGCAATTGCTGATGCAGTAGACCTTCCGCAGGTGCTGTATAACGTTCCCGGCCGAACAGCCTGTGACATGCTGCCGGCAACAGTTGCGCGGCTCAGTGAACTGCCTCAGGTTGTCGCGATCAAGGAAGCAACCGGTGATGTCAGCCGCACGCTTCAAATACTTGAACTTTGCGGAGAACGCATGGTCGTTTATTCCGGTGATGATGAAACGGCGGTTGACCTGATGTGTCATGGCGCAAAAGGAACCATCAGCGTAACGGCAAACGTAGCACCGGCAGGCATGGCGGCCGCGTGCGCAGCAGCCATTGCGGGCGATGCCGCGGAAGCACACAGGTTGAATGAAGCGTTAATGGGTCTGCACAAAAATCTCTTCGTTGAGGCGAACCCGATCCCCGTTAAATGGGCACTCAACCAGATGGGTAAAATTGGACCTGCTTTGCGGCTGCCACTGACGCCGCTTTCAAGTCAGTATCATGACCTTGTTCGTGAATCCATGCGCCAGGCAGGAGTGATTTAATTGAGGAATGTGAATACCCTGGCGTTACTGCTTGCTGGACTGACTCTCCTGTCATCCTGCGGCTGGGCGACCTACGACCGCCGCGAGCTTTACATGGATGCAGAAACCATCGACAAGGTGACCATCCCCGAATCTCTGGATCAGCCCGCATTTGATGATGCGATGCCTATTCCCGAAGTAGATGACCTGCGTGAGATCGCCGGTCAGCGGCTTGAACTGGGATTGCCAGAACCGCTGAGTACTTCATTTGGGGTAGACCAGATTGTCATCAAGCGTCTGGGAGACAATCGTTGGGTTTTTGTCGACACAGCACCCGCTTCAGTTTGGCCGCGTGTGCGCCAGTTCTTTGCTGACAGCAATATTGAAATCGCGGTGGCAGACCCGGCCCGCGGCATTATTGAAACTGACTGGATTGCGACAGCCAACGGTGATGCGCGTGCCGTGTTTGATGCCATGAAGCGAGGTCGTGCCTTTGCCGCTGCAGGTGCGGATACGCGATACAAATTTCGACTTCGTATTGAGTCCGGCGTGCGCTCGGGTAGCACAGAAGTGTTTGTGGAAGAAAAACAGTTACCACTGGCAGGTCCCCTGCGAACAGACCAGGTCGCCTGGAACGGTGTCTCGGATAACGGCGACCTTGAGGGGATAGTACTTTCTGATCTGGCATATTACCTGGGTGACCGGATTAACACCGGTATCACTGTTTCCCGTATGGCTGCGACAATTGGTGGCGAGAAAACGGAACTGGTACTGGATCGGTTCAAACCAGTCCTCAAATACCGTCTGCCGTTTGACCGGGCCTGGGTTACGGTGGGCGATGCGCTTGAAAACGCCAGGATCAGTGTCGAGGACCTGGACCGTGACAGCGCGATCTATTATGTCTACTACGATGACACGATGCGCCGTGAACCTGGTTTCTTTTCCCGGCTCTTTTCCGATCAGGAAAAGGAAGCCGGTGCTGCTAACCGATACCTGGTGCACGTTGATAACAAGGATTCCGAGGTGCATGTCACTGTGATGAAAGATGCATCGACCTTGGCTGATGCATCGGTTGCGGAGAAACTGCTCAAGATCATCAAACAGTATTCCACCTAGAGCAGGTTTGACCTTGCGAATCGCGTCTCTTGGTAGTGGCAGTCGGGGTAACGCCACCCTCATCGAAGATGAAGAAACAGCAATTCTGATTGATCTGGGTTTTTCCCTGAAAGAAACCGTGCGCCGCCTGCATCGGATTGGCAGGTCCCCGGAAGATATCAGTGGCATCCTTGTCACGCATGAACATGCAGATCACATTCACGGTGTTGCCGCTTTCGCCCGTAAGTACAAAACGCCGGTCTACCTGACGCCGGGCACTTTCAACGAGAAGCGCATGGGGAACCTGCCTGACTTGCGGGAGGTTAATTGCCACCGTGCGTTTCGGGTGGGTTCGCTGGGTGTCGAGCCTGTCACAGTGCCACATGATGCCCGGGAGCCCTGCCAATACATTGTCTCGTCTCGAAGCAGGGTTGTGGGCGTGCTGACTGACCTTGGGCACATCACACCCTACGTGAGTTCGCGCTACAGTGCATGTGACGCACTGCTGCTGGAATGTAACCACGACGTGGATATGCTCGCCAATGGCCCCTATTCATGGCAGTTGAAACAGCGAGTGGGGGGGATTCACGGTCATCTCAACAATGAGCAGGCAGCAGGACTGCTGTCCCAGGTTGAGCGCGCGCGACTCCAGCACCTTATTGTTTGTCACATTAGTGAAAAGAACAATAATCCCGCGCTGGCTGTTGCAGCAGTTGAAGCGCCCATGGCCGGCTTCGACGCAAACCTGCATATCGCTGACCAGGCGGAAGGCTTTGACTGGATTGAAGTGGCTTCTCCCTAGACGTCAGCTGAAAAGCATCGCGCAACGTGTTTCGTTGAAAAATGATTTGCAGGGTGTCTTTTTATACAGTACTGTATAAAACCTCAGTTAACACGGACACCATCAATGAAAGTCAGACATATTGCGTCTCTTAACGTCTGGATGCTCACCAAAGGCAACCTGGTTCTCTATCGCGGTCGGCGCAACCCCTGGCACTCGCCTGAGGTCATCCTTTCTGCTCTGCGCCGCGAGGGCAAACAACTGCTGACAGTCACGCCCAGCGCGTGAAAAGACAGGCCTAAAGGGTTAGGCTACGCGTTTTTTTGAAGCGAGGTTCGGCCAATGAGCGCCATTGTTGAAGTTACAGCGCAGAACTTTCAGGCTGAGGTTGTAGACAAATCGAAACAGACGCCGGTTCTGGTCGAAGTTTATGCAGATGAGGCGCCACCAAGCCGGGAACTTGCCCCGGTATTGCGTAGACTGGCGGATGAATATGGCGGCAAATTCATCCTTGCGCGGCTGTCGGTACCAGAGAACCAGCAATTGGTTCAGCAGCTTGGCGTCAGGACCCTGCCAACAATCAAGGTGATATTTCAGGGACAGATGGTCGAGAACCTGGAAGGCCCGCAGCAAGAGGCGGTGCTGCGTCAACTGCTTGATCAACTTACCATGAGCCCTATCGAAATGATTCGTAGCCAGGTAGTGGAACTGCTGGCACTGGGAAATCGAGGGGCGGCAATTGACCTGCTGCACCAGGCGATCAACGAAGAGCCCAAAAATTATGCCTTGCAGGCAGAACTCTGTGACCTGATGATCATGGAAGGCCGTTCAGACGAGGCCCGACTGATGCTGGCAGGGATCCCTGACGATACGGAGGGGCTCAGCAAGCCCAAAAGCCGTCTGGAATTTATGGAGATGGCGGCTGAGCTGCCAACATTCCAGGAACTTCGCGCCTCTGTGGCGGCAGATCCCGCGGATCTCCAGATTGCTGTCAATCTGGCTGTTCGACTGGTTGCAAATGACGAAATTGAGGATGCGCTGGAGTGCCTGCTTGCGGTACTCAAAACGGATAAGACATTTGGCGAAGAAATTGCGCGGCGCACAATGATCAAGATCTTTGATCTGCTGGGCAAAGGCAATGAACTTGCAACAAGTTACCGCCGAAAGATGTTCACTTTCCTGCATTGATGCTAACGCACCGTCCTGGTGCGTTTCGGTTCTGTCTTTGTCTAATCTTTAATCAAATTCCAAAAAAATTAGCCGCTTAGCGACTATTGTTTAACTTCGATTCAAGAATTGGCTACACTCTGTCGGCTGGACTTGCAGCCTGTGCGCCGTTGTAATAAAACAGCGTAGCGTGTGGGCCTGCTTTGCATCCATGGAAGGATTCGCTGTAGATGGATCTCATCCTGATAAGTGACTGTATTAACCGATATGCCAGGTTAGGGGCTTTGTCGCGTGGAATGCACACCAGAAATGTATCGACCAGAATTTATCGACTTCGACCAAGTGCTGCTGCACACCTCATCACGTCCGTGAAAGTAGGAGAAAAAAATGATCCCCAATAACAAGCATAGGATTTTTGCCGCGTTGACGATGGCAGGTTGCCTGGTGTCATCCGCTGCTGTGGCAGCTCCGGTAAATCCTGGGGTTGCTATGAAAGAGGTTGAATCCACCAGTCCGCAGCGGCGGCTGGGAGAGGCCTCCGGGATCACGATGCCAACGCGACCACCGATGAATGCACCATCAGGTGCAATGCAGTTGGACGTTAAAGATTTTGCTATCACGGGCAATACCGTCTTTTCCGAATCGTCACTCGCACATCTGGTGGGCGAATTTGTTGGTAAGCGTAACAGCTTTGCTGACCTGCTTCGGGCTGCCAACAAGATCACCAATTTCTATCGTGATGCCGGTTACCTGGTTGCCCGTGCATATGTACCGGAACAGGAAATCCAGAATGGTGTGGTGGAAATTGTCGTGAGCGAGGGCAGGGTTGGCGCGGTAAATGTTGCCAATCAGTCGCCCGCAAATACCAGCCTGGTGAACAGCTACATCTCAGGCATACAGTCGGGCACTGTGGTCAGTCGGGATAATGTCGAGCGGACGATGTTGTTACTTAACGATCTGCCCGGCGTCAATGCCAAGGCAACTTTTAGCGTGGGGCAACAGCAGGGCACCACAAATCTGGACGTTAACCTGAGTAGCGGGCCCCGTATCACCGGTGCAGTTGATGCCAATAACTTTGGCAGTGATGTGACCGGCCAGGGACGTATTGGCGGTTCACTGTATGTGAATAGCCTGACCGGCTTCGGTGACATGCTAGGGCTACGTGTACTAACGTCAGAAGATGCCGGTACCGTGTATGGCAGTATTGACTACAGTTTTGCGTTGGGTGGACGTGGTACACGGGTTGGCGTTCGTTACTCGACGCTCGATTCTGATGTTGGCGACACTTTCTCTACCCTTGATCTTGAGAGTTCCGCCGAGACTGCGGGTCTGTTTGTGACGCACCCCTTCAAGCGCGGCAGGTATATGAATCTGATTGGGCAGACGAGTGTTGAGCGACGCGCCGTAAACCAGGAGTTTGGTGGTGCGCTGGCCGGCGTCAGTTCAGAAGATTCAGTTAATGTTTTTGCGGTGGGCGTGACCGGTGACTATCGGGATTCAATGGGGTCCGGTGGACTGTCCAATTTTGGTCTCTCCCTGCAGTTTGGCCTTGATGATCTGGGCACAAAGAGTTCTCGTGTTGGTGGTGAAGGACAGTTTGCCAAGGCAGAATTGAGCTACCAGCGACTGCAGCAGCTGTCAGATGGTGTGAGCCTCAGGCTGAAACTGGCAGGTCAGTTTACGGACGACCCGCTGGTGTCTTCTGAACAGATTTCACTGGGTGGTCCTAACGCGGTGCGGGCATTTGTTAATGGCGAGGGGCTGGCTGATTCCGGGTTTATCCTGACAGGTGAACTGCAGTATCGGCTGCCCATCCAGAATTCATTCCTGAATAGTGCCCAGGTTGTGGGCTTTTATGACTTTGGCACCGGCCAGATCAACAACGCCCTGCCGGGTGTTGATGACAGTTTCCGGCGCGAGGGTGTGGGACTCGGACTCAAGGTGGGCATCATAGGCAACTACCAGTTGGACCTGTCATACGCCCACACAGCCTCCGGCAAATCAACCACCGATGATGACGATGGTCAGTTTTTGATCCAGGCCATCAAGTGGTTCGACTAGGGAGCTGACAATGAAAAATAATCGATCCAGTGAAAATACCAATATCCAGCGGGGCAACAGGATGAACGAAAGCGGCTTACCACGAATGAAGCCATTGGCAGCAGCGATCGGAGGCATTGTGCTTGGCGGCATGGCCATGAACGCGTATGCCTTGCCCTCAACACCAGAGGTTGTTTCAGGCAGTGCATCGGTGACACATCCCGATGTGTCGACCATGCAGATCAATCAGGCCAGTAACAAGGTCATCCTGAACTATCAGGAGTTTGGCATTGCGGCCGGTGAGCTTGTCAATTTTGTGCAACCTGGTGCGGAGTCCGTTGCCTTAAACCGGGTGCTGGGTGGTAATCCCTCGCTTATCCTTGGACGTTTGACCGCCAACGGACAGGTGTTTCTGCTGAATGAGCAGGGTGTTGTCTTTGGCAGTGGTGCCCAGGTCAATGTGGGTGGTCTGGTTGCGGGTACCATGGATATTGCAAACCAGGATTTCCTGGATGGTAGCTACAAGTTCTCGCTGGACGGTGCAACCGGGTCGGTGCTGAACGCCGGTAATATCACGGCAACTGAGGGTGGGTATGTTGTCCTGCTGGGTAGTGAAGTTGCCAACACTGGCGTGATTGCGGCCCGTATGGGTAGCGCTGCGCTCCTTTCCGGTGAAAATGTTTCGCTCGATTTTGGCGGCGACGGCCTGTTGTCCTACTCCGTTGATGGCGACGTAGTTGATTCGTTGGTTGAGAACGGCGGTCTGATTAGCGCAGACGGTGGTCTTGTCGTGATGGCAGGGCAAACTGCTGGCGATCTGCAGGCGACTGTTGTCAATAATGAAGGTGTGGTTCAGGCGACTGGCCTCGTTGAGCGCGATGGGAAGATACTGTTGCTCGCTAGAGGTCAGGCTTCCAACACTGGAACACTGAGCGCTGCAGATGGGTTTGTAGAGATCAGTGGCGACAACGTCGTGGTAGGCGGGGACATCAACGCAGCCAAGCTTTACATTGACCCCCTTAACTTGTTGATCATAGCCGGTACTGGGCCCGCAACGCCTAATGTTATATACGGAA
>CAYGNA010000078.1:7179-12982 GCA_964351065.1 uncultured Pseudomonadales bacterium | reverse complement strand
GAGTATAACAAGCCTGAGTATTGTGTCTTATAATGCCCAACCTCTTTGAAGGAGAATTGCCATGGGACTGTTTCGCAAGAAAGCCGAGATGATTGCACCAGAGACCGCACTGCCGGGCCGGCAGGAAGAAGTGCCGGTGCCGGAGACGCACTTTGTGAACGGCAATCCGCTGAAGCCGCCATTCCCCGCGAACACGCAGCAGGCGATTTTTGGCATGGGCTGCTTCTGGGGCGCAGAACGACGTTTCTGGGAGCGTGAAGGCGTCTTCACCACTGCCGCGGGCTACGCCGGTGGCTTCACGCCAAACCCCCTGTACGAGGAAGTTTGCTCCGGACTCACCGGGCACTCCGAGGTTGTGCTGGTCGTGTTTGACCCGGCCATCGTGACCTTTGAAGAACTCGTGGCACTGTTCTGGGAGAGCCACGACCCAACCCAGGGGATGAGACAGGGCAACGATGTCGGCACCCAGTACCGATCCTGCATCTACACCACAACCGATGAACAACTGGCACTGGCAAAAGCTTCCGCGCAGATTTTTCAGGATAACCTGGCACAAGCGGGATATGGCGGTATCACGACAGAAATCATGGCTTCGCCCAACTTTTTCTATGCCGAGCACTATCACCAGCAGTACCTCGCCAAGGTGCCCAACGGGTACTGTGGTCTGGGTGGTACTGGCGTCTGCTATCCAACCGAGAAGCCAGTCGCCAGCTAGTCGCTGCACCTGAACCCAGGGCCGGCCCGCCTCGAGATTTCTCCGTTCCGCGGCTTACACCGCTCCAGTCGATACGACGGATGCCGCGTCGTGTCGACCGGAAGTCCGAAGGGCTGCAGCGGAGACTTCTCGCCAGCCGGCTCACTACTTCTCACTACTTCTCACTACTTCTCACTACTTCTCACTACAGGGTATTTGAGGCTGAAGGCCGCGCATTCTCGCGGATTTCAGTTCTTGCGAGCCAAGCGCAAAATCTGCCCTGAACGTATCATCCGTGAACAGCTTCGCAACTGCGGCAGACCCAACCAGCCGGCCGGCATTCACATCACTCTGCCAGTGCACATTACAAATCGCCCGGCTCTGGCCAAACTCATAACCACGCGAGAGGATGGCTGAAGACCGTTCCGGCTCCATTGCGCTCAGAATCAGTGCCCAGGCCCAGCCCAGTGCCGAGTGCCCAGACGGGTAAGATCCGTCCTGCCGTAGCGCCTCTTCTGTTTCAGGTGTACAGGTTGGTTGACCATTGGCCATAAACGGTCGCGGCCGCTTGTACTGGGTTTTGGCACTGTAGGTGGATAACCCCGCATCTACCATGCTCCGCCGCAGCAACCTGTAGAGCGCAGGCGTATCCGCATCACTGACAATGGTGCCAAGCGCACACTGGAACTTTTTAGCTGCGTTAGGAAACTGCAGGTCTACATCAGCCGCGGCTTGCAGGAATCTGCCAGATCCCTGCTGTGCCAGAGCGCGCTCGTTTGCGGCTTCATCTGCCAGCATTTCAGCTGAGCCAGGCTCTGGTGGTGGTGGCAGGAATGCAAAGCTGTTCGGCAGGTTTGGCAGCGGCAGATATCCCGCCAGCACACCTGGCCGCAGTTCTGGTACCTGGCTCACCGACCCAGGGGGATTCGAGCTGCAACCAGCCAGTAAAAATGCCAGTGCCAGCACCGCAGTCATTCCAAATCTCGTCGTCACATCATCTACCCACAGGGTTCACAATTCTTTGAATTTATCATGCCTACGTCGCGGGGCGCACGGATCATAAACAGTGACTATTGCGCAATCGGTGCAAACAGGGCGGGCACCAGGTCGGCCAGATCCTGGGGCGACATTGAGATTTCGAGACCACGCCGCCCTGCGCTTACATACATCTGTGACAGGCCTTCAGCCGAATCGTGGATAAAAGTCCGGAGCTGTCGTTTCTGCCCCAGGGGGCTAACACCACCGGCCACGTATCCTGTCACCCGTTCTACCCGGGTAACCTCAGCCATCTCGGTTTTCTTGGCGCCTGCCGCGCGGGCCATGGCTTTCTGCGAAAGCTGGCAGGACACTGGCACAATACCAACCACCATTTCACCTGCATCTGTCATCACCACAAGCGTCTTGAAAACTTCATCCGGCGACAGATTCAACTTCGCCACGGCTTCGCTGCCATAGGCAGTGCTACCGACGTCATGCGTGTATTCATGAATTTCAAAGCTTTTGCCCGCGGCTCTAGCCGCATCAATTGCTGGCGTCACGTCTTCACGAAACTTCTTTAAGTGTTTTGCCTTGAGTATGATGCCCGTTCGCATTTTGTTTCGTCCTGTTATTCCCGCTATTGATGTCATGCCGGATTCATCACAACCTCACTCGCAGCCACTCTTGCAGCCACTCCCACAGCATGGCAAGCCACGAACGCCAACCATGCTGCTATATGCGCTTGGCCAAAACGCCGAGGGGGTGCAAAGTGCAGCGTTCCATACTTTTCTCCTGTTCTATTACCAACAGGTCATCGGCGTATCAGGCACGTTAACCGGACTGGCGCTGGCCCTTGCGCTTTGCGCAGATGCAGTAACTGACCCTATTGCGGGCTCGCTCTCCGATCGAACATCAAGCCGTTTTGGTCGGCGTCATCCCTTTATCGTTTCGTCTGCGCTGCCGCTTGGCATTACCTTTGCGCTGTTGTTTAACCCACCGGGAGGCCTGTCAGAGATCGGCAGTTTTTTCTGGTTGCTGTGCTTCGCGGTACTGGTACGCGTCTGCCTCACGTTTTACCAGATACCCCATCTTGCGCTTGGCGCCGAATTGACCACCAGTGCCGTACAACGCTCTGCGCTCTTCAATATGGCCGCGCTGGCTCGTATGGGTGGAGAAGGTTTGGTCCCACTGTTGGCTTACATCATGTTTTTCCCCACGACCACGGCACATAACCCCGGCACGTTGAACGCTGCTGGCTACGTACCGTTTTCCCTGTTTTTTGCTGGCTGGATGATAGTGGTCATCCTGCTGTCAGCCTGGGGGACTCGCGGCGAGATTCCCCGCCTGCGCAAGGTAACACCCGACCCTGCAGTTCCCTGGCACAGCGGCTATGCCGAGATGATCCGCACCCTGTCCAACCGGGCATTTCGAACACTCTTTATGTTTATTTTTGCGTTTGGTCTCGTGACATCAGTCACGGGCGTGGTTTCACCCTTTATGGCATTTCACTTCTGGGGGCTGACAACAGAAACGTTGGCAATGATTGTTGTCCTGGCAGCGCCAGCCGTAATCCCCACGCTGTTTCTTGTGCCCTGGCTTACCTCCAGGTTTGACAAACGGGACATCCTGATGGGGAGCACCGTCCTCATGCTTTCCATCACAACCTGGGCCGTCTTACTGCGCCTGCTGGATTTTGACTGGTTTCCCGGCAACGAATCGCTATGGATTACAGTGATCATTCTCATGAACACAGCCATGTTTGTAATGACATTGCCGGTGTTTATCTCTGCGTCTGATTCCATGATGGCAGACATCGCTGATGAAATTGAACTGACAACCGGGCATCGTCGGGAAGGATTGCTGTTTGCGGCCCGGGCGTTTACCACCAAGGCAACAGGCTCAATGGGGCTGTTGATTGGTGGTGTGCTGCTTGACCTTATTGAGTTTCCCGGGAACGCCGCGGTTGGCAGTGTGTCGGCCACGACCGTCTGGCAACTGGGGGTGATTGCCGGCCCCGCCACCTCTTTCCTGTTGCTGCTGTCACTTGTGCTGCTGGTGCGGTATCCGCTGACTCGAAAAAGGTACCAGGAAATTCAGCGCGAACTTCAATCGCGAACCTCAGATGCGTGAAGATTCGATCGATAGCTGATTAGCCTGGTCCACCCGGTCTGGTCAATGGTTTATGCTTGGCTACCGGCATCAAGCCAGCAGCAAGACAGACGCCATGGAAAACATCGAACTCTCGGTAGTCATGCCATGCCTCAACGAGGAGCGGACTCTCGGCACCTGTATCGACAAGGCGCTGGCGTGTTTCGAGCGCCTTGGGGTACAAGGTGAGGTGGTAATTGCCGACAACAATTCGACGGATAATTCTGCCAGCATCGCGATAGCACACGGCGCGCGGGTTGTACACGCGACACAACCAGGCTACGGCGCCGCTATCCTGGCCGGGATTGATGCGACGCGCGGCCGTTTTGTCATCATGGGTGATGCAGACGACAGCTACGACTTTTCTGCACTGGCGCCTTTTCTTGCCGCACTGCGTGCCGGCGCCGACCTTGTCATTGGCAACCGGTTCGCTGGTGGCATCGCGCCCGGTGCAATGCCACCCCTGCATCGTTACCTGGGCAATCCACTCCTGAGCGCCATAGGACGGCTGTTTTTTGGCGTCAAGGTAGCAGACTTTCATTGCGGCCTGCGGGGTTTTCACCGCGACCGGATAATCGCGCTAGGATTGCACTGTCCCGGCATGGAGTTTGCCAGCGAAATGGTGGTCAAGGCGGCGCTTGCAAAGTATGAGATTCGCGAGGTGCCAACCACGCTAACACCAGATGGACGCGACAGACCACCTCATTTGCGCAGTTTTCGGGACGGCTGGCGCCACCTTCAATTCCTCCTGCTGTACAGTCCGCGATGGCTTTTTCTCTATCCAGGACTGACTGTTTTCTTATGTGGTGTCGTGCTGATACTGCTGCTGATGACCGGCCCCGTATCGATTGGCACAGTAACGTTTGACATCCACACCCTGCTGTATTCGGCAGCCACCTGTATCATCGGCCTGCAAATGGTGGTATTTGCAGTGTTGATCCGGGTGATCGGTACCGGCTTCGGTCGACTCCCCGAGCCCGCGCGCCTGGCGAGGGGCGTCGATTACTTTACGCTGGAACGCGGCCTGGTGTTTGGCCTGGTCGCCGCTGTAACGGGGCTTGCCTGGACAGCGCACGCCGTCTGGCAATGGGGCCAGGTCGACTTCTCCAATCTTGACCCGACTGTCACCATGCGCCAGACCATCCCGGCCGTCACTCTGCTGATTATTGGTGTGCAATTGGCAATTTCCAGCCTGTTTCTGGGGGCGATACAGTTGTACCAGGCTAGCCGAACGTGAGCCTGTTTACCCGAAACACAATAATAGTGCTGGTTGGTGGCATTCTCGGTTTTGTTGTTGGCATGGCCTGGCTCTCGGGTTCACAGGTGAACGATACCTATGTGCCAATGGGCACGGACGCTTTCCTGCACGCCAGCCGCATTCTTGACACCTTCGCCAATACCTCCGCCTTTTATCAGTGGGACACGCGGGGATTTGCACCGGATGGCGCATTTTTTCACTGGCCCTGGCCATTTGATCTGGGCCTGGCACTCCTGCTGCACCCATTGGTCTGGGCAACAAACCTGCCTCCCAACACAATCCTTATGCTGCTGCCTCCCTGGTGGGCGTTTGTCAATGCAACACTGCTTGTCCTGATCTGCCACCAGCTTGGCATGCGGGACTTCTACAAACTGCTGGTTGTGGTTTGCTTTTTTCTTAACCCTGCAACGCAGGTCGTTCATGCCGTTGGCGCGGTGGATCACAATTTTGCTGAACAAAGCCTGGTCCTGCTCTGCCTGCTGATGACCCTGCGCCTCGTGAAGGTACCGGGCAGCCGCGCGCGCGCGATTGGCCTTGGTGCCTGTGTTGGGGTTGCAATTGGTGTCAGCATTACACTTTTTTTGCTGCAGGTACCGCTGCTGGCAGTTGCGGCCTGGGCCTGGTTGCGCGGTTCTCCGCAGTCACCGACTCAGGCGTTGGCAACCGGTGGTAGTCTGCTGATCGCCACACTTGCTGTCGCGGCGTTCTCACTACCGCTCCAGCAG
>CAYGNA010000078.1:0-7169 GCA_964351065.1 uncultured Pseudomonadales bacterium | reverse complement strand
TATCTCTCCTGGTTCCAGGTATACATTGCATTCGCAACCGCAGTTACCCTGATCCTGTTCGCAAAAATACCCTTTTCTCGCAGCGGTGTTCTGATTGTTGTTGGTTTTAGCATTGTCCTGGCCCTGCCTCTTGTGGCCAACCTCCACGCCGGTCTCAGTTACCTGTCCACCACTGACCAGGTTTACCTGACCAGGGTGACCGAGACGCAATCCCTGTTCGGACATGCTGACTCTGCATTGGTGTGGTTTACCGGATTCGTCCTGCTGCTGCCCATGATCCTCGCTGGCAGCGCCGGCGTTATTGCAGGCGCAAAAAATCCGCCGTTTGTCGTGCTGGCAATTTTTGCTTTTCTCGGACTGCTGATTCTGGTTGTACAGTATCGCTTCAATCACTTTGGCACTTTTGCGCTTTACCTGCCGCTGTTTTGTTACATCGATTATTGGCAAAGATCTCGCACCCACCTATCCCTTGTTGCACCTGCGGCAACTGCCATCGCCGCTGCACTGCTGCAAATACCGTCATTCATGTTCCTCTGGCTGGATCGCTATCCAGGCTGGAACGACGTCTACGCACGGACAATTCCTGTCTACGAATATCTTGCAGAACTTTGTGACGTGCGCCCAGGGATTGTGCTGACACCGCTCGTCAACGCGAATTACGTGCGCTACCACACCCGATGCAGTGTCTACGGTACCGCCATGTATGGCGCCCAAAACGATCAGACCAGGCTGGGCAACCGTGCGCTCAAACTACTGGGTGAATCTCCCGATGCTGCACGGGAATTCCAGCCTCAATTTACCTATGTGTTGGCTGTACGGGCTTTCGGCACTCAGCCAGTGAAACCTGCCTGGGCCAGAACCTTCAATGACACTGGACTCACCGGCGCACTGCTCGCAGCCGGTGATCGCTTCCCGCCAGGTTACCGCCTGTTAATGGCAGCGGACTATGACAGCAACGGCGTGCGCCTCGGCCTGACCCGTCTCTTTCTGGTGGAACGGAATTAGGCAGCCTCCGGGTGCTTGCTCCGCATGATCAGCGCAACACCGAAGAAGGTCAGTGGGGACACCACCACAAGGGCAACAACCAGACTGATGCTGGGTAATAGTGGCATGGCAGGCATCCAGGCCATCAGGGCATCAAACGTCAGTCCCGCAACCAGTCCAACGGTCATTGCACTGGTGATCATCCAGAGCGCATAACGCACAAAACTGGGGCGCGTACTGGTCGCAAAAACCCACACCCTTTGTAGGTGGAAGTTAACGAAAACCCCGGCCAGGTAAACGAGTGTCACGATGGCGCCATGTACAACCGGATTCTCATAGGGAAAGAGCCAACCGATCAACTCAAGCGCAATCATCGACACAACAGCAAGCACACCAGCGACCACGACAAATCGAAAATACCGTTGAAAGATTAAGCGCATATTCATTGACAGCTCCAAAACGTGGTAAGCCACACGCAGGATAATGCAGCTTGAGCGCTTATACCGATCATCCCGCCCACACGAGGTTTATTTTACTGGTGCCTCGGTTACAATCGGAGGCTGCGCGATGCTCAGTATCACTTTGATGAGAAAACGGATGTTAACCCTTAACACCAAAGTTCCTCCACAATCGCCCGCTCGCCAACGCGGCAAGGCAGGCCCAGCGGCACTTGCAGGTCTGTTTATTGTGCTGATGATCGTCTGGACCCTTTGGTCTGGCATGTTCAAGCCCCTGTTGATAGGGCTTGGGCTGTTCTCATGCTTACTCTGTGTATGGCTGGCAGCGCGCATGAGATTCTTTAGAAGCAAAGAGCTACTGGCCCTCCTGCCCAGGCTACCGCGGTTCTGGTTGTGGCTGTTAGGCGAGATTGTCAAATCGAGTATCGAGGTCGCGCGCGTGGTGCTTTCTCCGTCGCTGCCAGCCAGCCCAACAATCATCAACCTGAAGTGTGAGCCGCAAACCGAAATGGGTCGGGTCATTCTTGGCAATGCCATTACGTTGACACCAGGGACCGTGACGCTGGACATTTTTGAAGACAACATTGTGGTGCACTGTCTGACAACGCAGGGCGCAGCTGACATGAGAAATAATGTCATGAACCAGCGCGTTGTGGCACTGGAGCAGCCCTGATATGTTCCTTGTCGTGTCGCTTGCAATACTCGTTACCATGGTACTTGCTATCACTCGGGCACTGCTTGGGCCCTCGGTCTATGACCGCGTCCTGGCTGCAAATGTATTCGGCACCAAAACCGCCCTGCTGCTGGCGGTGCTTGCGTTCCTGCTGGACCGGCAGGACTTTCTTGATCTGGCGCTCGCCTATGCACTGATCAATCTTGTTGGCATTCTAGCTGTCCTGGAGTTCTCCCAGAACCGCGCCAGCGACCCCGCCGATGCGGAGACTGACTGAGTGGCAATGATTCTGGATATTCTCAGTTGGATACTGCTGATTCTTGGCAGTGCCTGTATCCTGATTGGCGGCGTGGGCACTCTGCGCCTGCCTGATTTCTACTCCCGCATGCACGCCGCCAGCCTCACCGACACCATGGCCTCCATACTGATCCTGGTTGGCCTGATGCTCCAGGCAGGCTTGACGCTGGTGACGTTAAAGCTATTTGCCATACTCATGTTCCTCCTGCTGACCGGGCCAACCGCCAGTTATGCCATTGCCAACGCGGCGCTGCTCTCTGGTTTACGTCCGGATATCGTGCCCCCACCCGGACCGAATCCCCATGGTGAGGCTGAGGTCGAATGATTCTCGTGTTTTCATTGTTTCTGCTGACGATGCTGGTAATTATTGCACTGGCAACCGTTCGCGCAGAAAACCTCTTTGTAGCTGTCATGTTGAGTTCAATCTTCAGCCTGCTCATGGCTGCCAACTTTTTTGTGCTCGATGCCGCTGACGTCGCACTGACTGAAGCTGCAGTGGGTGCAGGTGTCACAGTCGTGATCTTTCTCAGTGCGCTGGCGTTAACTTCCGAGCGAGAAAAACCCACGCGCCAGGGACAACTGGTTGGCCTGATTGTGGTTGGCATAGCTGCAGTCACGCTGATCTATGCGACTTTCGACAAGCCCAGGCTTGGCGACCCAAATGCGCCTGTCCACCAGCACGTAGCCCCTTATTACCTTGAGAAGACGCCAGAACTGATTGGCATTCCCAACGTGGTAACCGCTGTGCTTGGCAGCTTTCGTGGTTACGACACGCTAGGTGAGGTTTTTGTCGTACTGACAGCCTGTATTGGTGTGCTGTTCATTCTCGATGCGCGACACGGTACCGGGCCTGCCTACGCGATAAGAGAGCGTACCGGCCTCGTCCATCACCTGATACCCCAGATTGTTGGTCGTCTGCTTATCCCCTTTATTGTACTGTTTGGACTTTATGTCCAGTTTCATGGGGAATACGGTCCTGGTGGCGGTTTCCAGGCCGGCGCAATCATCGCAACCGGTGTCATCCTTTACGCATTGCTCGAAGGCGAGAAAGCCGCTCTCACGGCCTTGCCACGCGGCCTGCTGCTCGGACTGGTGATTGCCGGCGCCAGCCTCTATGGCCTTGTTGGAGTGGCCTGTATGCTACTTGGTGGTAACTTCCTGGAATACTCAGTACTTGCTAGCGATCCGGTTATCGGCCAGCAGGTCGGGATTATCCTCATCGAGGCAGGTGTCGGCATGGCTGTCACCGGCTCGCTGTTATCTATCTTCCACGCTTTTGCTGCAAGGAAGGTGCTCTAGTGGATCTGCTGCAACTACTGGGACAGTTCAACTATTGGGTGTTTGCCACCCTGCTGATGATTGGCTTCTATGCCATCATCGTGAAAAAGAACCTGATCAAAAAGCTGATTGGCCTGTCAATTTTTCAATCAGCTGTCTTCCTTATGTACATCACCATGGACAAGGTTGAAGGCGGCACCGCCCCGATTATCAAGCAGGACGCGGTAGACCAGATTTACTCAAACCCTTTGCCACAGGTACTGATTCTCACAGCTATTGTCGTTGGGGTATCAACACTCGCCCTTGGACTGTCGATTGTGGTTCGCATTAGCGAGCGGTACGGCACCATCGAAGAACAAGAAATAATGGACGCGGATTGATCTGTGATGATTAACGATCACTTGCCGGTTCTGCAGGTTATTGTGCCGCTGTTGTTTGCGCCGCTGGTCATCCTGATTGCGCCCCGTACGCTGGCGTGGGCCGCGGCAGCTGCCGTCAGCCTGATGACATTTGCCATCGCGATCACACTTGCAATCAACGTGCAGCAGGGCACCATTTACAGTTACGCGATGGGTGGCTGGGCCGCGCCTTTTGGCATCACGCTTGCGATTGACCACTTCAGTGCACTGCTGTTACTGGTTGTCACAGGTGCCGGCGCCGGCGCCATCGTGGCGGCAAAACCCAGTATCGACCGGGAGATCGAAGCACACAGGCAATCAATTTTCTATGCCGCCTGGCTGATGGCGCTTTCGGGTTTGATTGGCATCGTGATCGCGGGCGATGCTTTCAACATTTTTGTGTTTATGGAAATCTCATCCCTTGCCTCTTACATACTGATTGCGGGCGGACCAGATCGTCGGGCACTACCGGCAGTGTTCAAGTACCTGATCACCGGTACGATTGGTGCCACGTTCTACCTGATCGGCGTTGGCATGATCTATATGATGACGGGGACGCTAAACCTTGCAGATATGGCGGATCGACTCAGCGATGTCAGCACGCTGACACCTGTACTTGCCGCGGCCGGCTTTATCACAATAGGCCTTGCCCTCAAAGCGGCAGTATTCCCGCTGCATGTCTGGCTGCCGAATGCCTATGCGTTTTCGCCCAACATGGTGACCGTTTTCCTCGCAGCCTGCAGCACCAAGGTAGCTATCTATGTACTGCTGCGCTTCAACTTTAGTGTATTCGAACCAAATCTGCCCGAGGAGAACATCCAGTTTTCATTCTTCCTGATGGTGCTGGCTGTCCTCGGCATCCTGGTGGCATCAGCCGTTGCCATGTTTGAAGGGCACCTGAAGCGCGTACTTGCGTTTTCCTCGGTTGCCCAGATTGGCTACATCATTCTCGGCGCAAGCCTGCTGAGTTATGGTGGACTGGTTGCCAGCAGCATGCACATTTTCAATCACGCACTGGCCAAAGGCGCCCTCTTCCTTGCCGTTGCCTGTCTCGCAATGAGTTTCTCCGACCTGCGGGTGGACCAACTGCGCGGTGCCGCCAAAACCATGCCCTGGTCAGCGGCCGCTTTTGTTATCGCGGGATTCAGCCTGGTTGGCATACCAGGTACTGCTGGTTTCATCAGCAAATGGTTGCTGATTAATGCTGTTTTCAACTACGGCCCGGTTGGGTTTGTCCTTGCTGCGATAATTCTTGTCAGTTCATTGATGGCTCTCGTTTACGTCTGGCGGATTATAGAAACCCTCTATTTTGGTGAGCCTGCCGAGCCCGAACGGGAAATCAGGGAAGCGCCTCTGCTGCTTTTGTCTGTTACCTGGATTGCCGCTCTCGCCAACATCTATTTTGGTATCTTCCCGGACTTTGCCGTTGACCTGTCCCGGGGCGCTGCCACATTACTCATGGGGCAAGCGGGATGATTGCAGAAAACGCTATCGTCGCGGCAATACTGCTGCCCTGGGCAGGCGCAATTGCCATTGCCATTGCCGGCAGGATTAGCGATAACCTGCGGGAAACTGTCACCATCGTCACCGCACTCACCCTGATTTATGTCGTCTGGGGGCTATGGCCAGCAGTGGCGGCCGGAGAACGCCCTGGCGTATTCGTTGGCAACATTGTCGGCCAGATGGATCTGGCCTTTCGCGTGGAACCACTGGGCATGTTGTTTGCGGCGTTGGCGTCGGGACTCTGGATCATCAATTCGATCTATTCGATTGGCTATATGCGGGGCAACAAGGAAAAGAACCAGACCCGGTTTTTTGCCTGTTTCGCCATTGCCCTGGGAGCAACCATGGGCGTCGCCTTTGCAGGGAACCTGTTTACGCTGTTCCTGTTTTACGAGGTCCTGACGCTATCCACCTACCCGCTGGTGTCCCACAAGGGAGACAGCAAAACCATTGCCTCCGCCCGCGTCTATCTCGGCATTCTGCTCACAACTTCAATCGGGCTTCTGTTGCCTGCAATTATCTGGACCTACCATTCAGCCGGTACGGGTGATTTTGTCAAAGGCGGAATTCTGGAAGGGCGCATTGCCGGGCCAGAAGTGGGACTGCTACTGGCGCTCTTTGTGTTTGGCATCGGCAAGGCTGCAGTCATGCCCGTGCATCGCTGGTTGCCGGCCGCGATGGTTGCCCCCACGCCCGTGAGCGCACTTCTGCATGCAGTGGCCGTGGTCAAGGCTGGCGTCTTCACCATCACCAAGGTCGTCACCTATATCTTTGGCATCGATTTTCTGTTTTCGGAACCCAGCAGTGGCTGGCTGGTCTACGTTGCTGCCTTTACGATTGTAGCCGCCAGTATCGTTGCGCTGCGGCAAACCAATATTAAGCGCATGCTGGCCTACTCGACCATCTCGCAGTTGTCCTATGTGGTACTCGCAGCAGCAATCCTCAAACCATTGTCCGAGATCGGCGCCGCAATCCACATGGTTGCGCATGCATTTGGCAAGATAACGCTGTTTTTTGCCGCCGGCGCAATCTACGTGGCTTCCAAAAAGACAGAACTGAATCAACTGAAAGGTATTGGCAGGCGCATGCCCTGGACCATGACGGCTTTTACCATTGGTGCGCTCAGCATGATTGGCGTGCCGCCGACCGGTGGCTTTGTCTCCAAGTGGTACATTCTCGCCGGCGCGTTTGAGGCGCAGAACCTGCTGGCCATCATGACCATTATTCTCAGCACCGCACTTAACGCAGCCTACTTTTTGCCCGTGATCTTTATGGCCTGGTTTGCCAAGGAAGAAGCAGGGGCACCAGAACACGGCGAAGCCCCACTGCCCGCGGTTGCTGCACTGACCATCACCGCCATGCTTGTCATTGGGTTTTTCCTGTTTAACGGGCCGGTGATTGATCTCGAAAAACAGGTAGTCGGAGCGGGTCCCTGATGACAAATCGGAACGACGAACCACACTGGCTGGTACGGCCAGAGACCATCAAAAAGCTCTGGTGGGGGGGATGCACCCTGCTCGCCCTGCCGGTGCTGGCACAACTTGTGTTCAAGGTGAAAGGCTTTTTTGGCGTCGATGG
>CAYGNA010000077.1:904-13230 GCA_964351065.1 uncultured Pseudomonadales bacterium | reverse complement strand
TCCGGCTTGAGGCCGGGTTTGCTTTACTGCTAGACGAAAAGTTCCTCCGAACGGCACCTAACGCGCCGGGGTTCGGCAACACCTCATACGTTTTTTCAGCGATCAATTTCAGCTTCTGATGGCCACCTAGTCCAGCCGTTTCCTGAATCGCAACACCGCGGTTGTCAACAAGACAAGGAAAAAAGCCAACAGTGGCCAGAGTTCTGCACCCATTTCCCCGATGTCGGCACCACGCAGCAGAATCCCACGCACGATCCGCAGGAAATGTGTCAGTGGAAAAATTTCCGCCAGGATCTGAGCGGGCCGAGGCATTCCCTCAAAAGGAAACATATAGCCCGATAGCAGCAGTTGAGGCAAAAACGTCATGAAGGTCATCTGGAACGCCTGGAACTGACTGGATGCAAGTGTTGAGATCAGTAATCCCAGCGTTAATGTCGAGGTCACAAAAAACAGGACCGCGATACAGAAGTTCATGATTGATCCAACAATGGGTACATCAAACAGGTAAACACCCAGCAGGAGAATCAGCCCCACCTGGATATAGCCTATGACAATGTAAGGCAGGATCTTCCCGATCATGAGTTCAAGACTACTGAGTGGTGTGGTGATCAGCAGTTCGAGATTACCCATCTCTTTCTCGCGAACAATCGCAATCGCAGTGAAGAGCACCATTGTCAACGTCAGGATGACGCCGGTCAGGCCAGGGACAATAAACACAACCGAACGGCGTTCGGGATTGTAAAACGCCCGAAGCGCAAAGACGTCTGGCCGGGCAACCGGTACAAGATGTTGACCCGGTGTCAATGGTAACCCGAGCAAACCCCGCGCCGAGGAAAGCACAATAGGATCACTGCCATCTACCATGATCTGGGCCACGCTCTCGGTGCCCCGAAGCACACGCTCCTCAAAGTCGGGCGGAATATACAGGCCAACAGAAATCTCCCCGCGCCTCAACATGCCCTGCATTTCCGCATTCGATGAGGCCCGGGCGACCAGGTCAATCACCTGGGTTGCGGCAGCGTCTACGAGCAACGCACGCGACCCGCTGGTATCTGCCAGATCGACGTAACCGGCCCTCAGATGGCGCACGTCCTGATTGATCGCAAAACCAAACAGCAGCGTCATGATAATCGGAATACCGGCGATCATCCCGCCAGTCAGTCGATCTCGTTTCAGATGCCTTACTTCCTTGGCGGCGATTGCAACGATACGCTGGAGTGAAATCACGTTGCCTCCAATGTTGCCATCACAAACACATCTTCGAGGCTGGGTTCTGCCATACTGACCAATGCAGTCATGCCCTGCGTCTGCAGTGTGTCCCGAATCAGCGCTTCGGGATGGCGCTCGCTCTTACTAACAAGCGCATGCAGGCGCGTACCCAGTTGCGCAACGCTGAAAACCTGCGGCAAATCTATCAGGCATTTCCGCAAGCCACGCGCATCGGCGCCATCAACCTCTACAACTGCTGCAGCCAGGTCTTGCTTAAGTTTTACAGGCTCGCCCGCAGCAACCAGCCGACCCTCATCCAGAATCGCGATGTGATGACAGCGCTCGGCCTCGTCCATGAAGTGTGTGGAAACCAGCACCGTGGTTCCTTCGTCCACCATGTCAAACAGGAACTCCCAAAACTCACGCCTGCTCTCAGGGTCAACTGCACTGGTTGGCTCGTCGAGGAATAGTAGCTCCGGTTCATGCAGCGTCGCAGCCGCGAGTGCAAGACGCTGCCGTTGGCCACCGCTCATGGTACCGGCAAGCTGGCCAACCCTGTCGGACAGGTGAAACTTTTCGAGTTGGTGCGCGATCCGTTCCCGGCGCGTTCGCCTGGGTGAGCTATACACCTGGTCCATAAACTCAAGATTCTCCCGTACAGAAAGATCGCTGTACAACGAAAATCGCTGGGTCATATAGCCAATGCGAGTACGCAGCTTTTCTGATTCCCGGGGTACAGACAGCCCCAAAACGCTCACTTCACCCTCTGTTGGTTCTAGCAGACCACACAGCATACGAATCGTGGTTGACTTGCCGCTGCCGTTTGGTCCCAGAAAGCCATAGACCGAAGCTGCGGGAATTGACAGGCTAACATGGTCCACTGCGGTGAGTTTGCCAAACGTTTTGGTTAAGGCGCGAGTTTCTATGGCGGGGATGGTCACTTACTGAGCACCGGGGAAAGTGACCTGCACCGGGATGCCGGTGAGCAGATCTGCTGCTCTCGGGTCTGTTATTTCAACCTCGGCAAGGTAAGACAAATGGCTTCGATCATGCTGTGTCAGTGCAAAGTAAGGTGTAAAACTGGCGTCGTGCGCAACCCACCTGAGGCGTCCTGAAAATGGTGTTGCATGCCCATCAATCAGCACCTCGGCCAGGGCGCCCTCGGGCAGTACGACGCGCACGGGCTCCGGAATATGCACCCGTGCCCAGGGCGCCTGGTCCCTGACCAGCACAAGCACAATTGCACCGGGCTGGGGTCTTTCGCCCAACTCATAAATGACTGATTCAACCTGTCCATCAACCGGGGCTGTGAGCGTTAGCCTGGATAGTGACAGGGTGATATCTGCAACCTGTGCTTCGGCCAGTGCATACTGGCTTCTGGCAGCATCGATTCCTTCGGATCGAGTTCCCTCTTCGAGTTCAGCGAGGTTAGCCTCGGCTTCCTGCTGCCTTGCAGCCGCTGTCTGGTAGCGCCCCTCAAGGATGTCGACATTGTTTCTGGAGGAATAGTTCTGGGCCACCAGTGACCTTTCTCGATCCAGCTCAATTTTTGCGATCCGCGCATCACTGGTGGCTGCGGCGAGACGAGACCGCGCAGCAGCAATATCCTGTGCACGAGGCCCGGCCTCTGCCTCGGCCAGTCGCGCGCGCGCTGTGGAGAGATCTGCACGTGCCCGCAGCATCATGTTATTCACTCGCGCCGGATCCTGCCGGACCAGGGGTGTGCCGACCGTCACCTGGTCACCTTCTGTCACCATCACTTCGACGATGGGCTCTGCCGAGTCCGCCGCCAGTTCAATGCGATCAACTTCCAGCGTACCCAGTGAACTGATCTCAGTAGGCGGTTTCGCGCAACTTGCAAGCAATCCCATCAGAATACTCGCGCCAACAACCAGACGACCGAACATTCCCTTATGCGTTATGAACGTCATGCGGTACACCTCCTTCACTAAACAGCGTTGTCGTGTGTGCAACGAGTGCATCAGCAAAACGCTTGTCATATTCAAATCCCAGGATGGGTTTAAGCAAGGGCGCTGCGAGAAACGGGAACACACACATGCCGACCAGAGACAGCATTGTCAAACGTGGATCCAGGTCTGCCCGTATCCGGCCTGCCGCCATATCGGCCGCAACCCTGGGCGGCATCAGTTCAAGGGCGCGACGGACAAACTTTTCCATGATCGCCTCTCGATAGGCAGCCTTGCCGCCAAGAACCTCCCGGATCATCAACTGTGGGAGATAGGGAGCGCTGACGATGGCGTTGATATATCGGTCAACGAACGCCGTGGTTACTGGCCCCTCCTCCGTTGCCGCCACCTCGCGAACAACCTCAAGCAGGTGTTCGAGGCCACGCTCAAGTGCCGCATGAGCCAGGCCTTGTTTGCCGCCAAAGTAGTAACTCACCATCGCCGGCGTGACATCAGCAGCGGCTGCAACACGCTTGAGACTGACGGCATCCACTCCCTCGGCAGCAAAAAGCCGGCAGGCTTCGTCGAGGAGCGCTTCCCGGGGATCAGTTGTTGCAGAGCGGTCTTGTGGACGGCCCGGTTTTCTTTTTTTGATGGTCATACTGGCATTAATTAATTAAACATTTGATTAATTTAGCTCTATATCTTCAACCACGCAACCATAATGTTCCTGCAGCCCCCACTGGGTTAGCATTAGCCCTCACTCTTTCGCAGGTCACCAGCATGGCATCTCCCCCTTTTGAAGGTATCAGGGTTGTCGAATTCGGGCAGTTTGTTGCCGTACCCTTTTGCGGTCAGGTACTCGCTGAAGGAGGTGCAGAAATCATCAAGGTTGAATCACCCGAGGGTGATCCAAACCGCCATATGGGTGAAGTTGCGCCTGGCGAATCACGCATTTTTATCTCCCGAAATCGCGGCAAACACTCGCTGCCACTGAAACTCAGTGATCCCGGTGCAAAAGGTGTAATCGATGCGCTGCTTAATTGGGCAGACGTCATTCTCATGAACTTCAGGCCAGGGCTGGCTGGGAAAATGGGTCTCGACAGTGGCGAATTACAGAAAAAGTTTCCCCGTTTGATCATTGGAGAAATCACGCCGTTTGGCAAAGCGGGCCCGGACGCTGACCTGCCCGGCATGGACATTGTGGTGCAGGCACGGACGGGCCTGATGGCGGCCATGGGCAGAATAGTGGATGAGCGCCCGGCGCCTGGCGATCCCGTCATATCGGATTACATGGCCGCCATGTCGCTTGCATATGGCATTGCTTCTGCCCTTTTCAGACGGGAGCGTATCGGTAAAGGCGGCGTTGTTGACGTCAGCCTGATGAAAGCCGCAATGACCCTCACGAACAACCAACTGGTACGTGCGGAGGACCTGGATCGCGAACAACATCTGGCAGAAATTGAACGGCTTAATGACCTACGCCAGCGAGGCGCCTCATTTTCTGAGCAATTGGCAGGGCTCCCGAGCGCCCGGGTGCTGCCACTGCGAGCCATTTATTTTCGAACCTTTGATACCGAGGACGCTGCCATCGCCATTGCCTGTGCAAGTCGCGCCTTGCAGGAGCGCTTCATCAAGGCAATTGGTCTCGAGGACAAGGGGCATGTCAGAGGTACGCCTGCCCCTGCTGACGAATACTACCTTGGACTGCAGCAGGAGGTCGAAGCCGTGATTCGCTCACAACCTGCCGAACACTGGCTGGCTGAATTGAGGAAGGCTGGCGTGCCTGCATCCACCGTCAAAATGCCCGTTGAAATGTTTGAAGACGAACAGGCCACGGCCAATGACATGTTCTACCTTGCAGAACACAAAACTGCTGGTCGTTTCAGAGTGCTGTCGCCGCCCGTATCACTGGACGACGACGGCTTCACAGGGCAACCGCTGACCGCACCATTTGGCAGCGAAACCGTGTCAATCCTGGGCCAGATTGGTTTCAATGAGTCAGAAATCGAACAACTTTTGGCAAGCGGCATTACCACCCGATCACTCTAGCTGCCTTTGTGCCAACCGCACCTCACCAGGCAAGATTATTCCGGCATCCACTGGCAGAGGAGCCATGGTCAAGTTTCGGTTGATCAACGCTTAAGCTACGCAGTGAGGGTTCGCCGAAACATGGCGTGTACCCGCTCCCAGTGTTTTTCTGCCGCAGCGCGGTTATAGCGCTCACCACCCGGGGGCGCAAAACCGTGCAGTGCATCTGCCATAAAGTCGATGGTGTAGTTGACACCGGCATCCTCCAGCGCGGTCTTCATCACACCCATCTCCTCGACAGTGGCTGTCGGATCGTTGTTGGCCCAACCGAAGTAAACCTCACCGCTGATCTTGTCCAGGTGCTTGTGGGGAGAGTCGTCCTTGTCATTTACCAACCAGGCGCCATGAATAGACGCTACCCCGCCAAACTTCTCTGGCATCGTTTGCGCAAGTTTGAGTACCAGCGGCCCACTCATACAAAAACCTACCGCGCCTACCTTGCGGCTAAGATCAGCCTTACCATTGCCCGCGGCAAATGCCAGCAGCGCCTCGGCATCTGGCACAATGCCGTCACGCGTCACGCTTTGCATCAGTTCCCGTCGCGCATGCATATCCTCATCGCTCGCCGTGAACTCGCGGTACGGACTCTTGCGGTAATAGAGGAATGGCAGCAGCACATAGTAGCCAGCCGATGCCAGCCTGGATGCCATGTCCTTCAGGCCTGGTCTGATACTGGGCGCATCCATCAGGTACAACACAACCGGGAAAGGAACTCCTTCCTCCGGGTGAAACTCAAATGTGGTCATCACGCCGTCTGGTGTCTTGACCTCCACTTGTCGCTCAATCATCAATTTTCTCCTAGAAGTCCTGTTTCATGGTTTCTCGCCGTCTTACGGGTGAACCGCTGATCGACAAAGACAGATAACTGTCCGGTGAGGTGGCGATCCATCCTTCATCGATATCGGTTTCTGCCAGCAGTTGCTGCCCAAACGGCGTCTTTTGTAATGTCGTTAGCACATCAACAATCTGGTCCTGCTGGGACTCAGGCACCCGTTCATGCACCGCAATTACTGAAGAAGGAATCTTGTTGGTCTCGAAAATAACCTGCAGCTTAATATCCCTGGCGCGCTCAAAGACGGTGAGCGGCACATGATGCGTGGCGCAAGCAGACACCTGCCCATTTAACAGCGCAAGAAAACAGGACTCGTGATCAGCAAAATGGTAGGTCGTAACAGCGCCGCGAAGGCCGCTTGCATCAAGCGCCAATTTGGCGAGACGGGTAGTCGCAGCATCGGGGCGAGTCATGCCAATGGCGCGATTGGCAAGGTCCGCAATCGACCGCGTAGTAAAATCGTTAGTAACTATAATTGCACTGAAGTCACGATCCGTGCGCACGAGTCGACTATAACCCGCAGCAATTGCCGCGGCTGCATCGAGCGGGCCGATCCAGACAATATCAAACGTTGCCTGCTGCACTGCATCGTAGAACGCAGCGTAGTCCGTTGATGTGTCGAAGGTCACTGGAACATCCAGTTCAGCAGCCAGCACCTCGGCGTAACCACCAAACTCCTTTTTGAGCCGACTGCCCTGCAGAAACGGCATCACACCAAAGTGTAGCGCTGCTGCATCTTCCACACCTTCTGCACCTTCTGCACCTTCTGCACTAACATCCGGCGCCAATCCAACAACTGCCAAAAGTAGCAGCACCAGCATCGACAATCTCATCATCACGACTTCCCGAGTGACGTTCAGCTCATGCTACCTCGACACGTAATCAAACACCAAACCCAGGTCAGCTTCGACGCGGCCGGATCATCGGCGTAACCACAGGCGAATCGCCAACGTGGAACTCATCCATAATTTCGAAGCCGTGTCGTTGGTATAAAGAGATGTTCAGCGGGTTGGATGACTCAAGGTAACCCAGCCAGCCATTCTCATCCAGCATCGCAGTCGCATGCTTCATGAGTGAGGCGCCCATTCCCTTGTTCTGGTGACCCGGGTCAACGCCGATCATTGCGAGGTACCAGCAATCCTCGTCGTGTGGATGGTACCTCGCCATTGTTTCGAGCAATTCAAACACCGCTCCGGCTTTCTCTGGCTGCAAGGTTTCCATCATCAGAGAACCCATGGCTTCTTCATCCGGGGTCACGCCCGGCGCCAGCCACATGGCAGAACCCTCAATACCATCGGTAACAAAACAGGTGTTCTGGGCAATAGATGGGCCGCCAAAAAAATTGGCTAGGTTACCGAAAGCCTCAAGGTAAGCCTGGGCGGAAGGCATCATCCAACGCATTAGGGGATCGGCCGCAAATGCCAGGGTCAGCGTGCGCAGCGCTCTCTCTCGATCAACTTCTGCGGCAGTTCTTACAGTTGGTTGACTCATTGTTTAACTCCTCCGGTTGTTCCTGCATCGTATACCTAATCTGATGCCAGACAAAAACCGGAATAAACCATAGCTGGCACTTCTGCTGACAAGTCCCCGGAATCACTTTCCCAGAGACCCGGCAAGGCGATAAACTGCCCGCCAGATTCTAGGACCTGTGATCGAGACCCAATGCAAATAGAAAACGGTAAGGTTGTCGCCTTCCACTACGTACTAAAAGACGATGCTGGTGCGGAAATAGAGCGCAGTGACAGCGACTCACCCATGATTTACCTGCATGGCTATCGCAATATATTGCCAGGGCTGGAAGAAGCGCTGGCAGGCAAAACCGAGGGCGAGAACGTCAGTGTCAGCCTGCCGCCAGAACGTGCCTATGGCGTTCGCCGGGAAGGGACTCAGCAACGGGTGCCTATCAAGCACCTCGCCGCCAAGCCAAAACGGCTACAACCAGGCATGGTCGTCAAGGTGAACACCCAGGACGGCCCACGTGACGTTACCGTGATCAAGGTCGGCAAATTTAATGTGGATGTAGATGCCAACCATCCGCTCGCTGGCAAGTCGATTACCTTTGATATCCGAATTGATAAGGTCAGGGACGCATCCCCAGAAGAACTCGCACACCGCCACAGTCACGGTATTGAAGGCGGCCATCATCACTAAGTTGTCCTCTGGCATGGGAGACAAAATATGAAACTCGACGAGCGCAGCCAGGGCTTCGAATGGCCCGACCGCAAGGGTCCTTTCCGGATGATTACCGACGAACAGGCCAGGCAGTGGAACGAGGCCGGCTTTTTCCTGCTGAAGGGTGCATTGACGCAAGAGCAAGTCAGCGCGGTCACCGAGGAGATTGACCCCCTGGAGCAGGAACGGGAAGCCTGGCTACGCGAACAGCACAATGGCCATTTTTTTATCAACCGTGCTGACGACATCACGTTCACCGTCCATCTTGTTAAACAGTCGCAGGCAGCACGGGATTTTGTCCATCTGCCGGTGTTCGCCGACATCTGTCTGGATCTGATTGGTGACAGCCGCCTTTACTGGGACCAGGCCGTCTACAAAAAGCCGGAAACACCCAAGGAATTCCCCTGGCACCAGGACAACGGCTACACCTTTGTGACGCCGCAGGACTATGTCACCTGCTGGGTACCCTTAAACGATGCCACCATTGATAATGGCTGCCCCTGGGTTGTGCCTGGTATCCACCGGCGCGGCACCCTGGAACACTGGCCCACAGAACTGGGTTTCGAGTGCCTTGATAAACTGGAAGACGAGATAGACTCCCGCGCTGTGCCCGTTGAGGCGAAAGCCGGTGACATTGTTGTTTTTTCATCGCTGACGCCCCACCGTACCGGGCCAAACACGACCGGCACAGTCCGAAAGGCGTACATTGTCCAGTTCTCCCACGACGGTGCCATCATGTATCCACGCCAGGTCGACAAGGCGCTATTTCAGGATGACCCCGAGCGGAACTTCCTCATCTGCAAAGATGGCAAGCCGGTTGGACAGCACGAGCAACCCTGCTAGCACCCAGGGTCTCGCTTAGGGTCTCAGAGATGGCAATTAACGCCTAACGCCTTATGCAAGGTAATCCGGCCCCACCCGGTCTGCAAGGCGCCGTAACGCTGGCCAGGCTGTACGCGCCAACCCGTCCCATGCCACCGGGTTAGAGAAGGTCGTTTTCATCATGTCAACGGCGGCCGCACTCGGCATATGTGGTTTTCCGGCCAGCGTATTGACCTGGATCTGACAGGCCCGCTCCAGGTAATAAAGGCGCATAAAACAGCTTGCCACACTGCTTCCGACGGCAAGCGTACCGTGGTTCCGCAGGATCATGAGGTGATGATCACCCAGGTCGCGAACCAGACGCTCACGCTCATCCAGGTTGAGCGCAACGCCCTCCCACTCGTGGTAGACCGTGTCGTGATAAACAAACATGGCATGCTGGTTCAGCGGCAGAAAACCTTCTTCCATGCTGGAGACCGCCACGCCACCATCGGTATGCAGGTGCATGACGGCATGCGCATCCGCGCGTGACATATGCACCGCGCTGTGGATCGTGAAGCCCGCCGCATTGACGCCATGACCATTGTCCAGCACCACATTGCCTTCAACGTCAATTTTGACCAGGTTGGAAGCAGTCACCTCGCTGAAAAGATACCCAAAAGGATTCAGCAGGAAGTGCTCGTCCGGGCCAGGCACACGGGCCGACAGGTGGGTAAACACCATGTCATCCCACCCGTAGTGGGCAACCAGGCGATAGGCCGCGGCCAGGTCTTCCCGCACCGCCCACTCTTCCTCACTCACCTGTGACCGAATTGATTCAATGACCCTTGCTTCAGTCATGCGTATTTCCTCCGCGAGCCGGTTTTATCTGAATGAAATAGCCCGGTTTCCTGTCAATATCGCCCAGGGTACGCACATGCGGACCGGGTACTCATTCTAGACAACAGGTGAAGTACCACCATCCACATTCACTGCAGTACCCGTCACATAACTCGCGACACCAGAGCAAAGAAAGGCAATCACATCACCTGCTTCACTGGCTTCGCCCACTCGTTGCATGGGCACCGTTTGCCCCATGCGCTCATAGTGTGCGTCTATGGAGTAGGACGGGTCTTTCTGGTTTGCCCGCTCCCACCGCAGCTTGTGCTGCCGACTCTTCAGCAAGCCAACACAAACAGTGTTTACCCTGACCCCGTCAGCCGCAAATTCTTTTGACCAGGTTTTGGTCAGGGAAATACCGGATGCACGCGACAGCGCGGTTGGCTGACTGCCCGGTCCCGGTGCCTTGCCACCTGGTGTTGTGGTGTTGCAGATTGCCCCCTGGGTTTGTTTCAGGTAAGGCAGCGTATGTCGCGTGCAGTAAATAGCGCCCATCACCTTGAGCGTAAAGTCCTGCATGACCTGTTCATCAGTCATGTCATCAAACTTGGCGGCTGACGATGTACCAGCATTGTTAACGAGTATGTCTACCCGCCCCCAACGATCCACCACCGACTGCACCATTGCTTTGACTGAATCCTCATTGCTGACGTCAGCGGCAACCCCAATGACCTCGTTGCCCGTCTCGGCACTGATCTCACCAGCGACACGATCAAGGTCGGCCTGCGTCCTGCTCACCAGCGCAACCAGCGCGCCCTCACTGGACAGACGCTCTGCCGCTGCCCGACCTATCCCTTCACTGCCACCGGTAATGATGGCGACCTTGCCTTTAACAAGCAGATCCATGATGTGCTCCCATTGGTTTTGATTCGCCATAAAGTACCACGACTCATCCGGTTTGTAGATTCGCGAAGCGTGATTTGCGCTGCCTGGCCAGATAGGGAATCATGCGTCACATATCACGAGGAAAAGGATCCTAAATGAACTGGTATCTGGCGGTTCTGAAAAAGTATGTGGTGTTCGAAGGCAGAGCACGCCGAAAAGAGTACTGGATCTTTTTTCTCGTAAACCTGATTGCCACATTTATCCTCGCGGTGATAGATGGCGCAACAGGCACTTTTGACGCGGAGGCTGGTCTTGGTTTGCTGGGCACCATTTATGCACTGGCGGTACTACTGCCCAGTCTGGCTGTTGCAGTTCGGCGGTTGCACGATACCGACCGTAGCGGCTGGTGGCTGCTGCTGATATTCCTGCCAATTATTGGCTTCATCGTGCTGCTCGTATTTATGGTGCTGCAAGGCACCCCGGGTCACAACAGGTTTGGTGAAGATCCCCTAACCCTGCCCGACCCGGCATGATCCAATCAGATCAGGTCATTCCTGTTTTGTCGCACAGGTACTGAAACCCAGTAACGCATAGGGTGGGCACCAGCCGATCAGCGCGGTAGCAAGTGGAACAATGCCTACCCAGCCCCACATGGTCTGCGGACCTACAAAGACCAGCGCAATCAGGGCGAGGCCAACTACAGCGCGAATGGAGCGATCAATTGTTCCGATGTTTTTTGTCATGACAGTTTTCTCTGGATTAAAAGACCATGTTCAGCTAAGACAAGCTGAAAGGCTACTAATTCAATCGGATGGAGAATGGATTGGCGGAAGATGTGGGAGTCGAATGAAACGCCAACACTCTGTGCACTGGGCGTTCTGCTCCCAAGTATTGCCGTAAACGTTCGCCGCCTGTACGACACCGACCGCACTGGTTGGTGGCTGCTGCTCGTGTTCCTACCGATCATTGGATTTATTGTGCTGCTGGTGTTTATGGTGCTGGAAGGCACGTCCGGTGACAATCGATTCAGCGATCCGAAAACGCTGCCTGCCCCTTAATGAGAGCAGGCAGGGTTAGCACATACGCAGGCATGACGTGCGTGGAATTTTATGACACAACGAAGCCCGGGTATCGCTGCTAGCCAGAGTTACCGTCTACAGCCTCCGATCCTGGTCGCCCGGTCACGCCTGCCACCATATCAACCTTCTCGCGGGTCGAGGGCAGCGTTGGTTTGCGTCCCCGCGAAAAGTTAAAGGGCTCCGTATCAATGTTCTCCAGGTCCAGTTCGCGATTGAGCACCGCCTGTTTCCACTGTTGGTGCAGAGGCTCCCTTGCGTGAAACTCTGGCATGACCTCGCGAGCAAAGAGTTCAAGTGAGCTGCAGATATCCTCGTGGGTGTTCTTGCCCGCCTGGTTGAGCAGGATGACCTGGTCAACGTTCGCATCTTCGAGTTCCTTGAGCCGGGTCCGAATCGTGTCGGGTGAACCAATCAATTCGCTACCGCTGCGCGCCTGACCGGCGGGCGTCTGTTTCCATTCCTGGTATCGATCCCAGAAGTTAACAGTACCCGGGTCAAATGGCCCTTCTT
>CAYGNA010000077.1:0-894 GCA_964351065.1 uncultured Pseudomonadales bacterium | reverse complement strand
GTCCAGCCGTCCGCCTTTTCCCAGGCCTCTTCATCAGTTTCCGCACACATGAACCCGGCGACCACCGCAATGTTTGGATTGGCCTGGTAGTCGGTCAGCTTTTCCTGATGGTAGATAAACGTATTGTAGTAGGCGTTCACCCAGGCCCGCGCCGCCTCAAGATTCACAAACTTGAAGCAGAGTGAACCCATGCCACGGTGCGCTGCATACTTGATCGTATCAAGCTGCGAGCAGGCCACCCACAAGGGTGGATGTGGCTTCTGCAGGGGCTTGGGAATCACCGCGCGCCTGGGGAAATGAAAAAACTCGCCCTCATACTCCCAGGCATGGTTGTAGAACATCGGCAGCGTGCAGCGCACCGCATCTTCCCAGACGTCCCGCTTGTCACGAAAGCGCAGGTTAAACGGGTGCAGTTCTGTTACCGAGGAGCCCTCCCCTAATCCTAGCTCCACGCGGCCGTCCGAGACCAGGTCCAGGGTCGCAACCCGCTCCGCCACGCGCGCCGGATGGTTGGTGGTGAGCTGGATAATGCCGTGCCCAAGGCGAATGTTTTTCGTTAACTGGCTAGCCGCCGCGAGAAACACTTCCGGCGCTGATGAGTGGGAGTATTCTTCCAGGAAGTGATGTTCCACTTCCCAGGCGTAGTCGTAGCCCAGCTGATCGGCCAGGACAATCTGGTCCAGTGAGTTCTTGATCAGTTTGTGTTCGCTATGCTCGTCCCAGTCACGGGGTAGCTGGTGTTCGTAGAAAATACCGAATTTCATGTGGACTCCCTCAAGTCTGCTATGGGACAGTTGTATGCCTGATTGAAGGGATTGGCAAGGGGTGGGTGGCTGCTTTCGACCCAAAGCAGTCACTCAAACCAGCGACGTATATACTAACCTCGATTGAGTG
>CAYGNA010000076.1:0-13242 GCA_964351065.1 uncultured Pseudomonadales bacterium | reverse complement strand
ATGAAGCCGCCTATCACTGGCAAGCTGTGAGTCCCGATGGGCAGGTAGTTGGTTGCATCAGGATGGATCTTGCAGGAGCGATCGGTCGTTTGGCGGTTTTGGCAAGCCATCGCCACCAGGGCGTTGGACAGGCGTTACTCGAACTGGCCATTGGCAAAGCGCGCAGGTTCGGGTTCAAGAAGGTCACCGTAGCGGCCCTGGCTCAGCTGGATGATTTTTATCGCGCCGCGGGATTTGAGCCTGTGGATGCGCCGTTTGAGGCATTTGGTCATCTGCACCAACCTTATGTTCGTCAACTGACGATGGATAACGCCTTCGATCGCCCACGCAGCGTGCTCTCCGGCGACGCATACCTGCCCAGCGACGTGACTTATCGCCTCGGCCAGGACAAGCAACTAATTCTCGTGCGGAAAGAGGAAGAATTCAGGAACATCATCCTGGAAATGTGCGTTCAAGCCAGACAAACCATCAGAATCTACTCGCCAGTACTCGAGCACAAGCTCTTTGACAGTCCAAAACTTAGAGAGATTTGTTCAGCCCTGGCCCGGCGCAACAAGTACACACGGATAGAGATCTTGCTCTATGATTCCCACCGTGTCGTCAAGAATGGCCACGCCCTGTTGGAAATCGCCCGTAAACTGCCCTCCTCCATCGGGGTAAAAATTGTAGATCCTGAACTACGCCAGCTGAACCATGAATATGTGCTGGTTGATGATAGCGGCCTGATTTACCGGCATGATTTTGAAGCTTTTGATGGTTACGCCAATTTTAGTGACGTTGCAGAGGCCAATCGCCTGGGTAGAGCGTTTACGGCGGCCTGGGAAAGTGGCCTGATCGACCCAAACCTCCGTCTGCTGAGGATCTAGTATCTAGCTAATCCGCACCAAAACCCCGTAAAGCTGTGCCAGACACGAGGATCCCATTGTTATCGGCGTACAGGAACTCACCCGGAATAAACTGCTGGCCACCAAAATGCAGCACTTCTCCCAGTAGCCCGATATTTCGCTTGACGCTTTTTAACGGATTGGATGCCAGTGCCTGGACACCCAGGTCTATGCCGCGGATGGTGTCTACATCGCGAATACAGCCATAGATGACAATGCCTTCCCAGCCATTCTCAGCAGCCTTGAGTGCAAGGTTATCGCCAAGCAGCCCACAGCGCAGAGAACCGCCACCATCAACCACCAGCACTTTTCCAGAACCGGGCTTTTCGACCGCCTCAGCCACCAGCGAATTATCCTCGAAACATTTGATGGTCTCAATTTCACCACCAAACCAGACTCTGCCACCGTAGTTACGAAACATTGGCGTTACCACGCGAACGAGTTCCGGGTGGTTGTCACACAGGTCAGGCAGGATATCCATTAGCGTCTCTCTACAAAATGCGGCTAAAATCAAATTGCCATGATGTTATCAGAACTCCAATGAACAGACTCAATACAGGGATTGCCGCGTTGCTGTTGGTTGCCGGTACATCGGGCAGCGCGTTCGCAGAGGTGTTCATCTATCGTGGTCCCAATGGTGAACGATTGGCCAGCGACAGACCGCTACCTGCTGGTAACACTGGCTATGAGTTACTGACGCGACGCGATTCGCTCAACAATACAGGGCATATCCTCGCGGATCGGAGAATCGAGCAGACCGCCAGGCGGGATTTCATGAGCACCATTGCCGCTGCTGCCAGGCGAAACCAGATCGACGCCAGGCTCATCGAGGCGGTTATCCAGGTCGAATCCGGGTTCGATCCCCAGGCTGTTTCTGCCAAGGGGGCTACCGGCCTGATGCAACTGATGTGGTCCACCGCACAACGTTATCAAGTGCGGGATCGGTTTGATCCCAGAGAGAATATCAATGCCGGCACGCGCCACCTCAAGTACCTGCTGGATCGATTTAATGGTGATGTTGTACTGGCCCTGGCTGCCTACAATGCCGGTGCCGGCGCAGTCGAACGGCATCGGGGTGTGCCGCCCTACCCGGAAACGCAGCGCTACATTGACAAGGTGCTAACCTATCATGCCAGTCTCGGTTCACGCTTCCCGGTAGCTGACTAGCGCCCCTTGAATTCCGGCGCGCGCTTGTTGATAAAGGCATCCATACCCTCAGCCTTATCCTGGGTCAGCAATAGTGCACCCTGCGCAAACTTTTCCATCTTGAGTGCCGCGGCACTGCTGCCTTCGAGTCCCTGCTGAACCATCGCCTTCATAAACTGGGGGACGAAAGGGGCATATCCGGCCATGTGAGCCGCCATGCGCTCTACTTCCGCTACCAACTGCTCCGCTGGCCTGATACGGGTAACGAGTCCAATCTGCAGTGCGGTTTCGGCATCTATGACCTCGCCCATGAGCATCATCTCCAGTGCCCAGGCTTTACCGACAATTCGCGGTAGGCGGACTGTGGCACCACCACCCGGGATAATCCCCAGTTTTCCCTCTGGTGTCGCGAAACGGCTTTGTGGCGTGCAGACCCGGAGGTCACAGCCGAGTGCAACTTCGAGACCACCTCCCATACAGATACCGTCAATCGCAGCGATAGTGGGTTTTGGTGTGTCTTCAAGCTGCTGGGCCAGGCCCTGCACAATAGGTTCCATCCCTTTCTTCAGGTCACGGTCAACAACTTCATTCAAATCCGAGCCCGAGGCGAAAGCCCTGCCACCAGCACCTTTGATAGCTATCACCCGGGTGCCCTCGTCCGCGGCACCCAGGGCTACAGCACTTTGTAGTTCCGCCAGAGTTTGTAGCGAGATGGCGTTATGCTTTTCCGGTCGATTGATCGTGATCAGGAACAATGGTCCACGACGTTCGGCAAGAATGCAGGTGAATTCAGTTGGGGTGTCCATGGCAATACTCCAGGTTCGCAGTTACCTGACGTTTGTTTCGGCCAGGATGTATCGATTTAGCTCAAGCATCGTATCCGACAAAGGCCCTGTGCCAATTTGAACAACGGGTGTTGGTGGTACCGCGGCAAGCGCAATCTTCAGAACCACGACGCCGCAGCTGCTGTCCAGGAACAGGCTTAACGACTCATCGTCAACACGTAGTTCTTCGAGGCGTAACTCATCCAGGGCGAGCGCAGGATTTGCCTTGAGGGATTTAAAAGAAGCTGCCAGCCAGGCCGAGGCATCCCGGCCCGTTAACACAATACTTGTCTCAAAAATGTCCCGACGGCGCTCAAACTCCGCGCGAAGTGCCTGCTCAAAGTCATCTGCGTCGATGCATCCCGGGCCTGATGGCGCATACGTCACATCGGTAATTTCGAGTAATTGAACTGCCATGAGATCGCTGGCAGAGAGTGCAGCAACATAATTGCTGACCAGCACGGTACCAAATGCGCCGCGCAGGTATGCCATCGTGTTGTTTGCCGGATCCTGCGCCAACCGGAGCAATCGAAACAGCTGCAGGTCGCTGATATCGAGAACGGTAGGCCCCATAAAAAAGCTGGTCCATACCTGAATGCGAGCACCAGCTACGCCGAAGGTGTCGAGTTCACCCGCGGCGGGCAATCCATTCGCCAGGTAGAGCGCTTGTGTGCGACCAGCAAGGGTTTCCATCTCGGCCAAGTTACCAGGGGCCGGCGATTGTACCACCAGGGCCCAGATGTCCCGTAGCAGCGAATTGGCCATGCTGGGAGGCACGGCAGCAAGCGTTACAGCAAGGCCTATACCAAGAACAAGAGATTTCACAGGTGTTTCACCAGCTAACGTTGCACCAGTTTAGAGTGTAGTAATTGAGAATTCGCCAATTAAGGAGTCGCTTTTAAGGAGGGCAGCATGAGGGCAGCGGGTGGATTGCACGCCGCTGCCCGCCAAGCTGTGCTCAGGTTCGGCTCGCAATTGGTGAATAGGCACGCACATCCGGTCCGATGTAGTCCGCGCTTGGGCGAATCAGACGAATGTTCGTGCGCTGCTCCATCACATGCGCCGCCCACCCGGTCTCCCGGGACATCACGAAGATAGGCGTGAATAGCTTGGTGGGGATGCCCATGTAGTTGTAGGTAGATGCATGGAAAAAGTCAGCGTTTGGAAACAGTGCTTTTTCGTCCCACATGGTATCCGCAACCGCGCAGGAAATATCATACAGGCTGGTATCGCCGTTCAGGTTTGCCAGTTGCTCGGCATAATCCTTGATGACGGCATTGCGTGGATCACTGGTCCGATAAATGGCATGACCAAATCCCATAATAGTTTCCTTACGCGCGAGCATCCCCTTGATGCCCTCAACCGCTTCATCGGTTGAACTGAATTTTTCAATGAGTTCCATTGCTGCTTCATTCGCTCCGCCATGGAGCGGGCCACGCAGCGAGCCGATAGCACCGGTAACGCAGGAATACATGTCAGACAAGGTTGCTGCACATACCCTGGCTGTAAACGTCGACGCGTTAAATTCGTGTTCTGCATACAGAATCAGCGACGTGTTCATGACCTCACGATGCAGCGCAGCAGGCGCTTCATCATGGAGCATCTTGAGGAAGTGGCCACCAATACTCGTTTCATCACTGTCCGTATCAACGCGGACACCGTCGTGAGAGAACCTGTACCAGTAGCAAATGATGCCAGGCAAGGCAGCCAGTAGCCGGTCCGCAGCTTCCTGCTGGTCAGCAAAGCTGTTCTCAGGCTCCAGATTACACAGCATGGAGGCACCAGTGCGACTCACATCCCTTGGGTGCGTCTCTTTGGGGATCAACTCGAGGACAGTCTTCAACGATGCCGGTAGCGCACGTCGCGCCTTTAGTTTGACGAGATAGTCGTCCAACTGAGCTTGTGTTGGTAGCGCGCCGTAGAGCAGCATGTACGCGACTTCTTCAAAGGTCGCATTCGCAGCGAGATCTTCAATTGTATAACCGCGATAGGTAAGCCCTGCTCCTTCCTTGCCAACTGTACAGAGCGCTGTCTCGCCTGCAGATTGCCCCCGGAGGCCAGCGCCTCCCAGTTTTTTCTCAACCATGGTAAGTCCTCTTTCTTTTTTTGAATTAGCGTCCTGCTAGTTACGACCGTCAGCAAACAGTTCGTCCAGCTTTTTTTCATAATCATGGTAGCCAAGGTGTTTGTACAGGTCTTCCCGGGTCTGCATGGTGTCAACCACACTGGCCTGAGTCCCTTCCGTACGCAAACGGGAGTAGACGTTTAACGCTGCCTGGCTCATGGCTCGAAATGCGGACAGCGGATACAGTGCCATTTTGATCCCTGCACTACCCAATTCGTCAACGGTAAAGAGCGGTGTCGCCCCAAATTCCGTAATATTTGCCAATACTGGAATGTTGACCGCAGCAACCACCTGCCGGTACATGTCCAAATCTGTCATCGCCTCTGCAAAAATTGCGTCAGCCCCTGCTTCCTCGCACATTTGGGCGCGCATTATCACCTCTTGAAGGCCAACAACAGCCAGTGCATCAGTTCTCGCCATCACCATGAAGTCAGGATCCGTCTTGGCATCCATACAGGCCTTGATTCGGTCGACCATTTCTTCACGACTGACAATTTCTTTGTTGGGTCTGTGACCACAGCGTTTCTGGGCAACCTGGTCTTCAATATGAACTCCCGCAGCGCCTGCACTGATCATCTGGGTGATTGTCCGTGAGATATTGAAAGCACCGCCCCATCCTGTGTCGATATCAACAAGAAGCGGAAGCCGGGTGGCGTAGGTAATCCGGCGTACATCTTCAAGCACGTCATTGAGTGACGTCATACCCAGATCGGGTAGCCCGTATGAAGCATTGGCAACACCACCACCCGAGAGATAAATGGCCCTGAAGCCCACCGATTCAGCCAGCATGGCTGAGTAGGCGTTGATCGTACCAACAACCTGTAGCGGCGTTTCTTCTGCAAGCGCCATGCGCAATCTTTGTCCTGCTGTTGGCATGGATATGCCTCCGTCAATAAACCTCGGGCCGCAAGTATAGCGGAATCAAATGGCGAGTTGGGTTTCTGCGGCAGCGTCTATCAGTCGGCGCAACTCGGCATAACTGTTGGTTGCCGGGTATTGCGGAAACTCGTCGATGACGTTGGCAGGCGCGCTAAACAGAAAACCGGCATCCGCCTCTTCCAACATCGTCGTGTCGTTATAGGAATCTCCGGCAGCAAACACCCGGTAGTTAAGCTGCTTCAGTGCCTGGACAGATTTTCGCTTTGGATCCTTCTGGCGCAGTTGATAGCCGGTCACCTGCCCACGCTCATCAACCACCAGGCGATGGCAAAAGATGGTAGGCCAGGCAAGTTGCGCCATCAGCGGTTTGGAGAATTCGTAAAAAGTATCAGACAGGATTATCACCTGATAGGCCGTACGGAGTTCAGCCAGGAATTCAACTGCGCCGGGTAACGGTGACAATTCAGCAATGACGTGCTGGATGTCGTCAAGCAAAAGGCCATTGTCAGCGAGGTGCCCCAGGCGCTGGGTCATCAGCACATCATAGTCGGGCACATCGCGCGTGGTGGCACGGAGCGCTTCTATACCGGTTTTTTCCGCAAACGCGATCCAGATTTCGGGAACCAGCACCCCTTCAAGATCAAGACAGACCACATCCATTATTTTAGTCCCCACGCCAAAAGGCGCAGATTGTTTCACGGCACCGCACTGTTTTAAAGGCTCGCAGCAAGAATGCCCTTGATCAGCAGAGCCGTCCTGTCACATGGTCGGAAGATCAACACCTTCAAACATCGCTTCGATCTCGGCGCGACTACTGCACTCGAATGCTGCCTGTACAGTAGCCCGATCCAGATGAGGCGCAAAAAGCTCGATGAACTCATACATGTAACCGCGCAGGAAAGTGCCCTTACGACAACCAATCATCGTTGTGCTCGGCTCAAACAGGTGGCTGGCGTCGAGCGCCACCAGGCCTTTATCCTGAAAAGGCTCATGAGCCATGCGGGCTATAATTCCAATCCCGAGGCCAAGGCGAACATACGTTTTGATGACGTCTGCGTCAGTTGCAGTAAATACTACCCGGGCATCCAGCCCCTGGTGAGTAAACGCCTCATCCAGCTTTGAGCGGCCGGTAAAACCGAATACATAGGTCACTATTGGGTAAGCCGCAATATCGGCCAGGCTGAGTTCTGACAGCTGTGCCAGGGGGTGATTTTCAGGCACTACAATACATCGATTCCACCGATAACATGGCATCATGACCAGATCCCCGAAAAGCTCAAGACCCTCGGTTGCGATTGCAAAATCCACTGCGCTGTCTGCTGCGAGTTCTGCAATCTGCACTGGACTTCCCTGATGCATATGCAGGGAAACGTCGGGGTAACGATCAATAAATTCAGCAATGACAGCCGGCAGTGCGTAGCGTGCCTGGGTGTGGGTTGTGGCAATCGAGAGACTGCCACGCTTTTCGTTGCTGTACTCCTGGGCAACCTTCTTGATGCTGTCAACCTTGCGAAGAATTTCGCCGGCCTGCTCGATGATGGTCTGTCCAGCGGGCGTTACGTGAGTCAGGTGCTTCCCGCTACGTGAAAAGATCTCTACGCCAAGCTCATCTTCAAGCAGTCGTATCTGTTTGCTGATGCCGGGTTGGGAGGTAAACAGGCTCTGCGCTGTAGCCGATACGTTGAGATCATGATGGGCAACTTCCCAGATGTACCGTAGCTGCTGTAATTTCATCGCGTTTCACCCGCACTTCGGTTCGCCTGAATATTCACTAATCGTCTAAAGAAAGCAACAAATATTCCATTCTAGAATAGACCCAACTACTCAGTGTTCGTAACGCCGTGGAGCACATGCCCTGTTGCCACGTATTCACTGGCAAGCCGGCAGTGTTCGGCCTGGTCATCAAAAAAAACATCGGCACCAAACGCCAGTAAAAACTCCGCTTTGGTCATCCCACCAAGGAACAGGGACTCGTCGAGTCTGATATTCCAGGCGCGCAGTGTTTTAATGACGCGCTCGTGAGCAGGCGCAGCGCGCGCGGTTACGAGTGCAGTTCGAATTGGGCTCTGGTCGAGTCGGGCAAATTCAACCTGAAGTCGATGCAGCGCCTCGAGAAAAGGCTGAAAGGGTCCGCCGGTAAGGGGTTCATCCGCAGCAGCACGTTCACTCTGTGCAAACGCTTCAAGCCCCCGGGACTGGTAAACCCGTTCGGCCTCATCGGAAAAGATCACCGCGTCGCCGTCAAAGGCAAACTTGAGCAGATCATCGTCCATTGCCTGGGCACCCGAAGGCAGGATACTTGCTGCTGCCCTGCCGTTCGCCAGGGCCTCACGTACATCATCCGGATTGGTAGAAAGAAAAAGGTGGCACCGGAACGCGGCCATATAGCGATATGGCGGCATACCGCCAGTAAACGCGGCACGGGTGATGGGTAAGCCGTGATGCTCAATCGAATTAAAAACCCGCAGCCCGGTATCAGCGCTATTGCGAGAAAGGAGGATGACCTCAACAAGTTCCTGGTCCTGCAACTCGTTGAGCCGTAGCAACTTCTTCACGAGGTGAAACGCATCCCCAGGAGCAAGTGGATCCGTCTCATGCGCGATCTGGTACTCAGCATAGGCTTTCAGCCCCTGCTCTCGATAGACGAGGTCGCTCGCTGCCAGATCAAAGAGTGCGCTGCTTGATGTCGCAACAACCAATCTGTGTTTTGCCTGCTGCTTTGCCATGCTCGAATTAGACCAAATGCCTTGTTAAATTCGTATCAAGGCACAATTATGTCATTAATCGACCACTGAATGCCGCATGAACGAAAAACACCGTACACCTGCTACAACTCATAAGGATGTGAGCAGTTTTTTGGAAAAGGTTGCCAGAACGCCGGTGCGCACGCCCAGCGGGGAGCGCGGTCGCCTGATTTTCGCCATGGATGCGACAGCCTCACGTGAGCCTAGCTGGGATTCGGCATGCCAGCTGCAGGCGGAAATGTTTCAGGCCACTGGTGATCTGGGTGGTCTCCTCGTGCAGTTGTGCTATTACCGCGGTTTTAATGAGTTTCAGGCAGGCGAATGGTGCGCGGATACTGACACCCTGCTTCGGCAAATGACGGCTGTACGCTGCCTGGGCGGGCATACCCAGATTGGCAGAGTACTTGACCACGCGCTGCAGGAAACAGGCAGGAACAAGGTCCAGGCGATCGTATTTGTGGGCGATGCGCTCGAAGAAGACATCGATGCCCTATGCCATCAGGCAGGGCGACTTGGTATTCTGAACCTTCCCGTGTTTGTGTTCCAGGAAGGCAAGAATCCAGCCGTTGAGGCCGGTTTTCGGCAAATCGCCCGACTTTCCGGCGGCGCCTATGTGCCATTTGATGCAGGCAGTGCTGCCCAGTTGCAACAATTGTTGAGTGCAGTGGCTGTATTTGCGGCCGGGGGCCGCAAGGCACTGGAGGACTACAGCAAGCGTGCGGGCCCTGATGTGTTGCGCCTGACCCAACAGCTAAAAAAATGATTCGACTCGCCCTTTTCTTCCTGGTCGCAACCCTTGCGTTTGTCGGACTTCGGCTGGTTTTGGGTAAACGCGTCATGTCGCTGCGCCAATTCTGGTTTATCTATATCGCCCTGCTCGCTGGCCTGCTCCTGCTGTTCCTAGGGCTTACCGGCAGGCTACCGTGGCTGTTCTCCCTGCTTGGTGTGAGCCTCCCTTTTGTGGCCCGTGCACTGCCGCTTGTTCTCGCCTTGCCGCAATTCAGACGCTTCATTGGCTCCCTGCGCGGATCAGCCGCAGCGCAACCCAAAACGGGCCAAAAATCCGAGATCAGGACAAAATACCTTGCCATGGAGCTCGATCATGACAGCGGTCAAATGGATGGCGTCGTGCTTGATGGGAGCATGACAGGTCAAAAGCTGGCAGGCATGTCGCAGGATGCACTCCGCGAGCTCCTCACGGAAGTTGCGGCAGACGCGGATTCTGCCAACTTACTTCGCGCTTATCTGGATCGGACCCATCCTGAGTGGGAAAGCGAAACTGAATACCGGAGCCCTCCCCAGAGCGATTCAGAGCTGTCGGTAACGCAGGCTTACGAGATACTGGGCCTGACACAGGGTGCAACACGTGAAGAAGTCAAATCTGCACACCGCCGCCTGATGCAGAAGGTCCATCCCGATCACGGTGGTTCAGACTACCTGGCGGCTCGCATCAATGCGGCAAAAGCAGTATTGTTCGAGCATCTTGGTTCACGATAACCCATCTGATTACCCAAAATGACTGAAGAACACCTGCCTCCTGAATATGTTGGTTTCTGGATTCGCTTCCTGGCCTTTCTGATCGACAACATCGCAGCGATGCTGGTGCTCGGCGTTGTTATCGCCCTCTTTTTTGGAAGTGACATCGACCCTCAGGATGTCACGGACCTCTTCGCCCGCAGCCTTGTTCAATCTCTGCTCATAGCAGCGCTCTTTATCGGCCTGTGGATCTATTTTGCATCGACACCTGGCAAGATGATTTTTGATGCTTATATTGTTGATGCGAAAACACTGGGCGTCGCCTCACGTGGTCAGTTGGTAGTTCGCTACGTTGGCTATATCGTGAGCACCCTGCTGCTGTTCCTGGGGTTTGTCTGGATCGCTTTTGACGCTCGTAAGCAGGGTCTGCATGACAAAATGGCGGGCACGCTGGTGATCAAGGGTAAACCCCGGCAGTGATCTTGCAGGCGTGATCATTAAAGTGCTGCCTTTCCAAAGTGACCTTTTGATAGTGACCTTTTGATAGTGACCCGGGAACAATTCGACGACGCCCTGCATGAACTGCTGCTGATCCTTTGTGAGCGTGGTGCACCAGACGAAGATGACGCTTTGTCGCTCCGGCTGGCCGAACTGCGAATTGCTCGATCAGCACTAACCGTAACGCGCCAGAGAAACAAGCAGACTGGTGCTGAGGTAGCCACGCTGGCTGCAGCGGAACTCGGCAGCCAGATTGCCTGGCTCGCCCACGACATACTTGGATACTATGCAATGCCGCATGAACCAACAGGTACCAATGAGCCACCCGTTGGTACGGCAACTGATCGACGTCTGCGTAGCCTGTTCCTTGAGGGGCTGCAACAGGACGAGACGCGGATCCTGCGCCTGAAAGACGACCTGGCAAACTTTCTTGCGAGGATAGAACGCTGATGCCTGAGCTGATTCAAGGTTATATTTTTGATCTGGATGGTACCCTGCTCGATACGCTTGAGAGTCTGGCAGGCACCTTCAACAGGACGCTTGCACACTTTGGTTATCCCCAGCACCCAATTGACGCCTATCGCTATTTTATCGGCGACGGGCTTCGCGCCTGTGTCGAGCGCTGTCTCCCTGCCGAATCACAGGACGAGGCAACAATTGCTGCGTTTACCCGGCATCAACAGGCAGATTACGAGTCCTCCTGGGCAGAAGCCGCGCCCTACGCCGGAATCACCGAATTGCTGGAGACGTTGCAGGCTGGCGACAAAAAGATTGCGGTCTTATCCAACAAACCACACACTTTTACCGAACGCTGTGTATCCCAATTCTTTCCGTCCATTCACTTTGAAGCAGTACTGGGGCACCGGGACGGCGTGCCTCATAAGCCGGATCCTGCTGGCGCCCGTCAGGTACTCGCAGCGCTGGACCTCTTGCCAGGTGCGGTAGCCTACATTGGGGACACGGCGACCGATATCCAAACGGCGCTTGCCAGTGATACCCTGCCGATAGGTGTCCTCTGGGGGTTTCGGGACAAGAATGAACTAATACAAGCCGGTGCCGTTCATGTCGTTCGGCAACCGGCAGACATATTGAAGGTTACTAAGAGAACATGACATGAGCCTGATTGATCACAACCTCGCACCAGAGAGCCTTGACAGCTACTGGATGCCTTTTACACCAAACCGACAGTTTCGCGAAAACCCGAGATTTATTGTCCGGGCCAGGGGAATGCATTACTTCGACAGCACAGGCCACCAGATACTGGACGGCTCTGCAGGGCTCTGGTGCGTAAATGCCGGGCATTACCGGGAACACATCAATGACGCGATTGCCCGGCAGTTGCAGGAACTCGACTTTGCGCACAGTTTTAATTCGGGTCATCCGCTCGCCTTTCAGTACGCCAACCGACTGGTACAACACTTCCCGGAGACGTTGAACCACGTTTTCTTTGTCAACTCTGGCTCAGAGGCTGTGGACACCGCACTCAAGATTGCACTGGCCTATCACAAGGCACGCGGCAAAGGCAGCAAGACACGACTGATTGGCCGTGAAAAGGGGTATCACGGCATGGGCTTTGGCGGTGTTTCGGTTGGTGGACTGGTCAAAAACAGAAGCGCTTTTGGCCCCTTGCTACCTGGTGTCGATCATATTCGACACACGCTGGATATTGAGCGCAACGCATTTTCCCGGGGCCTTCCTGCTCACGGGGCAGAATTGGCTGACGACCTGCAACGCCTGGTTGACCTGCATGGTGCAGATACGATTGCCGCACTCATTGTTGAGCCGGTTGCCGGCGCAGGCGGCGTTGTATTGCCGCCCGAAGGTTATCTCAAGCGACTGCGGGAGATTTGTACAGCCAACGACATCCTCCTCATTTTTGATGAGGTAATCACAGGGTTTGGTCGCCTGGGTGCCAGTTGTGCAGCGGAGCGTTTTGGCGTTGTGCCAGATATCATGACCACCGCAAAAGGTATCACTAATGCAACCATACCAATGGGCGCGGTTTTCGTTTCCGATACGATCTACGACGCATTTATGGCGGTAGACGAACCCGGCGTGGAACTTAACCACGGTTATACCTACTCTGGTCATCCCGTCGCGTGTGCTGCCGCCATGGCGACACTGGACATCTACGAACAGGAAGATCTGTTCAGCCGCGCCCACCTGCTGCACGATCACTGGATGGACAATGCGCTACGACTGCAGGGTGAGCCCAACGTTATTGATGTCAGGTGTTTCGGCTTTATCGCCGCGATAGAATTGGCCCCAAGACCAGGTGCACCCATGCAACGCGGCGTCGAAGCAGGTAAAAAGTGCTACGAGAAAGGCGTATGGGTGCGCAACATTGGAGATGCACTGGTTTTGTCACCGCCGCTGATTATCAGCGAAGAAGAAATATCGCAGGTTTTCACAACGATTATTGAAGCCGTTCGCGAGACCCACTAACAGGAGATTCCATGAAGCTAAAAGACAAGGTTGCCGTCGTTACCGGTGGTGCCAGTGGTATTGGCAGGGCGATGGCTGCCCGTTTTCTCAAAGAAGGCGCGCGCCAGGTTGTCATAGCTGACGTTAACGCCGACGGGCTTGCACTGGTGGCCGATGAGATCGGGGCAACAGCGATTCAGACTGATGTCTCGAATGAGGCAGACATCAAGCGCCTCATAGAG
>CAYGNA010000075.1:0-13258 GCA_964351065.1 uncultured Pseudomonadales bacterium | reverse complement strand
AGACCATCAGACAAAAGAACAGCTACCGCGAGCCGAAGCCTGAGCGGAGATGTGCGCAGCATTTTAGATATGATCAGCGGGCGGGGAACATCAATAAAATGTTGTCGTCAGGTTCAAATTATTATGTAGCAGGCGTAGGGGAACCTACAGGTTCAGTTTTCCCGGGAGAGAAAACTGAACCCGATTTGTTTAGAGAAATTTTCCAGGAGGGTGTTTCAGGAAAGTTTTTAGGAAAACTGTGGTTCGCGTTGCTCCATGTTCGCGACGACCGCTTCCACCTGGTTCCTGGAGCCAATAATATTATCCTGCTCCACCGATTCTGCCATCAATGTCTCTGCAGCGCTCTCATAGGGTGCATTGTTCAGGATACGCTTGGCAGCACGGATTGCATCCGGGTTTCTCGCTGCAATCTCTCTTGCAACCAGCAGCGCCTGCTCAACAGGGTTGTCACAAACGCGCGTAACCAGCCCAAGTTCTTTTGCCTCCTCGGCCAGGATAATGCGATTGGTGTAGGTCAGTTCACGTGCCACATCGTCGCCAACCAGTTTCTGCAAGTACGGTGTCGCACCCATATCAGGGACGAGCCCCCATTTCATTTCCATAATGCAGATTTTGGTACCGGGTGCAGCGTAACGCATGTCAGCACCTATACTAATCTGGCACCCGCCACCGTAGGCAACGCCATGGAGTGCAGCAATCACTGGCACGGGCATTTCACGCCACACCCAGCTAACGTACTGCGCGCGGTTGGCAATGCCGTTCGTACGCTGGGCGAGCCTGCCACCACCTTCAGTTGGCTTGCCGCTACCACTTTCGCCAGGGCCTTTGGCCATGCTGGCAAAGTTACCCATATCCAAACCGGCGCAAAACGCTCGGCCTTCACCAGACAGGACAATTGCACGAATCGAGGTGTCCTGCTTTAACTGTTCTCCTGCGGCCACAATGCCTTCAAACATGGCGTTGTCGAGCGCATTCATTTTATCTGGCCGATTGAGACGCACGTGCGCAACATGGTCTTTGATATCAATCAGGACTCGTGGCGCCTCTACGCCCGTGTTCAGCGAACTTGCCATAGTGTTACTACCTTCTTCGATTAACAAATATCAGAATTGAAAAGCGGGCCTCTTGCGTCCGCCATCAGCGGGTGTATCGCTGTATCTCAGCATCATCGACACCTGCCTTCCTGGCAGCGCCAACAATTGCACTGAGGGACTGATCGTCAATGGGAATACCGTTTGCCAGGCGATCTGCCATGGATTCTCGTTCGGGTTCGCCCGCGACACGGACCTTGTCAAACCCTTTGGCCGGTGCCGCCGAATGCATCCACTCGACCATACCATTCACCTCACGCGCGAACGCCTCACCGCCGCCAAAAACATCAGGGTCCAGGATGAACATCAACATGTGATTGACCGTAACCGCTTTCTGTTTCGAGACATCCTGCATGGTCCATTCGCCAGCAAGCCCACCGCCAAGCAGTTCACAGATAAACGCAAGGCCATATCCCTTGTGCTGGCCAAATGGCCCCAGTGAGCCACCAGCAGCGATAGCACCCGCATCAGTGGTTGGCACACCTTCGGCATCAAACAGCGATCCTTCCGGCACCGGCACATTCTTCATGCCTGCTACCCGCACCTTGCCAAGTGCAATAGCGCTGGTCGCCATGTCCAGCACCACAGGCTCGTCAGGATTGCCGGTTGGCACAGCGCAACAGAACGGATTGGTTTGCAAACGTTTGTCACGACCACCCCAGGGAGAAACAAATGGCTGGTGTCCCACGACGTTGACAAAATGGATAGAGACAAGCCCCGCCCGCGCACACTGTTCACCGTAAGAGCCAATTCGTCCAAGGTGATGGTTGTTGCGCGCGCCCACGCACGCCATACCCAGATCACGAGCGCGCGCAATACCAAATTCCGTCGCCTGCCTTCCAACTACCTGGCCGTAGCCATACTGACCATCAACCAGCAACACAGAGCCCTTGTCCTGGACAATCAAGGCATCATTGTTCACATGCAGGGTGCCTGCGAGCGCGCTGTTCACATAGTTGGGAATCATCCCCACCCCATGTGAGTCATGCCCCTTGAGGTTTGCTTCAACCAGGTGTTCTGCGACTACCGCGGCGCGTTCATCACTCGTACCCAGCGAAAGGAATATCGTTTTCGCAAACGCCGTCAGGTCATCTCTAGAAAAATCCACGCTCTTCTTCCCTCATCCTGCTTAACAGAGTTTTTTGTAACGATCCTTTGGGTACTAATACCCGGCATTCCTAATCGGTACTTTTGCCAAGCGTATTCTGCGCTGATGTGAATCGTTCCAGATTCAGATCACTGCGCACTTTCTGGCCAAGCTCCGCTTCCATGTTGTCCACCGGGATGCCAATGGAATCAGCAATCCGCACCATACGCTGGAAATTCGCCGCGACGCCGGCTGCATCGACCAGAACCCTGGGGCCGGCTTTCTCAAGCAGCGTCTGCCTCGCCTGGTCGAGCGCATCCTGATCACGCCGCGCCACCGCCTCGGCAAACTGCATCAGTTCGGTACCAAATTCTATGCCGCGGGCAGCGCCTGCGGCATCACCATTAACACCCTGTATATCAATTTCTGTATTGGTTGTCTGCGCGCTCACACGGAGCATCGTGGCGTGAGCACTGGTTCAGTAAAAGCACTCGTTAATCGCCGAAACCCTGCCAGCAACCAGCTCCGTCTGCATGCGGTTGATACTGCGCGCCTTGTCCTTGACGAAGTTGGCCATAGCCTCAAAAGACAGATACTGCGCAGCACCAAGTTCGCGCCAGTCGCGCATGGCATCTGGCACCAGCGTCAACGCACGAATCACGTTGGCAGCGCGACCAGAAGACCAGAGATCGGCCTCGTTCCCGATGTTACCTTCCGGTGGCACTGTGGGAACAAAACCAATGTCCTCGCTCAACACAGCCGGTCGGTAACGCGAACACTCGCCAGCTACAGGCAATGGCAGATCCTCAACAGCAAGCCCCAGTGCACGACTGAATTCATCAATACTGAAGACGGCAACTACCACACCGACAAGCTCAACATACTGTTCTTTGCTGAGCCCCGTGCTGGCGTTTTGATCAACCCAGCGACGGGTGATTCGCCCCTGGTCCGTGATGATGCGATGAACAGCGTCAATGGCAACATCTGGCAGTTGCCCGTCATGTGTATGCTCGCCCGCCATCGCATACGGCGAGAGCGCGGCTTTCCTGTCCCGGCAAAAATCACAGGTCAGCGCATTACGCGTTTCATTTGCTATTGCGACACGTTCGGCACCGGTCCACCAACTGCCAGCGCGAGCCAACTTTGCCCAGTAGGCACGATGTGCATCGCCAATGTCCGCGCGAATCTCAAACGGCGCGTCAGCGTATTCGAAGAATCCCATCAGTCCACTCCCTCTATCAACCCGAGGGCACAACTGTCGCACTAACTCACGCGCTTGTCACCCCGCTTGAAACGCGCGCCAGATATCAACTTACCTGGTGCATAGGGTGCCGGGCAGATTCAGGCCCAATCGAAAAGCGCAGCTTACCGTTGCCGCAGTCCAGCATGTCGACAAAGTCCTCGGACTGGCAACGCGGCTCTTCATAACGATCCAGCAAAGCCCTCACCAGACCACTGCGAACTATGTCGTCCCGCACAAACTCATGCACGTAAACACCCGGCAGGTTTCGCACTCGCCGCAACGCATCCGCCAACCCGTTGGTAGAACCTATATCACTTTGGGCCACATCACCATTCACTACCACTCGCGCATCTGTACCAATGCGGGTGAGGAACATTTTCATCTGCGCAATCGAGGTGTTTTGAGCTTCATCAAGGATGACAAAAGTGTTGCGAGCAAACGTTTTGCCGCGCATGAACGCCAGCGGCGCAGCCACAATACGACCATATCGCAGATAATAGTCAACCGCGCCAGACCCCAGACGATCATTCAGGGCATCCCGAAAAGCCTCGATGTAAACGGCAAACTTGTCGTCCAGTTCACCTGGCAGGAATCCGAGTTTTTCTCCGGCTTCCACGGCAGGCCGCGTCAGGATGATCCGTTCAGCATCGCCAGACTCCAGCGCTTCTGCTGCAAGCGCTGCGGCACAATAGCTTTTGCCCGTCCCGGCAGGGCCAACACCAAATGTCAGACAGTGATTCTTGATGGCAGAGACATAACGTTGCTGGGAAGGCGTACTGGGTTTAAAGGGTTGGGGATTGCGCCGGATGGCATTGATGGAATCGGTGGGTAAAACAAATTCGTCGTCGTAACTTCGCGGGATCTTTCGGGAGTTGTCAGCGTTTCGCTTCCCCTTTCGATGAATGGTTTCGTTAAGTTCGCGTCGTGATCGGGATCGTTTTGTCATAAAGATCAGTTACCTCGTGGATCCGTGGGATAGTCAGAATTTCTTCCAGACTTCAACATCTCATAGGCAACCTCCTTCACTTTGACAAGAGAACAACTTAACAAAGCTTCATGAGGATACAATAAAGGGTCAGGTTGTGAATAACAACCTGAGATTAACAACTCGATTATAAGTTTCCGACAAGGGGTAGCCAGACCATGATCGCAGCGACTTGCCCTGTTTTCACTGGATAGGGGCAGCCAGGTAGTGTTCAAGGCCGGCAAGATCCTGCTCAGATGCTTCAAGCCGCGATATGGTCTGCAGATGAACCTCATCTGGACCGTCGTAAATCCGGAAAGCGCGGGCCCGGCTGAACGCACGTGCCGCCGGCGTGTCATCGGTCACGCCGCGCGCACCATAGAGTTGAATCGTCCTGTCAGCAATTGCCTGGTAGGTACGTGCAACAGCCACCTTGATCATGGATATCTGTTTGCGAGCGATTTTGTTCCCAACCGTGTCAAGCAGGTGCGCTGCCTGCTGCACCAACAGTCGATTCTGGTCGAGCTCAATCCGCGACAAAGCAATCGCTTCCCGGGTCGAACTGTACTCATCAATACGCTGGCCAAAGGTTGTTCTCTCCTGCGAGCGCTTGATCATCAGACTGATCAGCACCTCACACTCGCCAATTGCACGCATGCAGTGATGCAGTCGTGCCGGACCAAGCCGCGCCTGCCCAATCGCAAACCCCGCACCCTCTTCCCCCAACAGGTTGGCGACGGGCACACGCACGTTGTCGAAAACCAGTTCAGGATGGGTGTTATGAGCCGAGAGGTGGGAAAAAACCGGCAGGTTACGGACCAGCCGGATACCCGGTGTATCAGTTGGTACTAGCACCAGACTCTGGCGACGCGATTTGGGACCATCCGTGTCGGTCACGCCTACTGCAATCAGCAGTCGACAATTTTCGTGCGAGCCATTGGAGGCGAACCACTTACGGCCATTGATGACCCATTGGTCACCCTCTCGCACCATGGTTGTCGCCAGGTTGGCAGGATCACTGGAAGCAACCCCGGGTTCTGTCATAGCAAACGCCGAACCAATTTCCCCCTCCAACAGCGGCGTTAACCAGCGTGCCTTCTGGGCATCACTGGCGAACAGCTGCAGGAGTTCCATATTGGGTACGTCAGGCGCATGACAATTGAAAACACGACTTGCCCATTCAAGCCGACCGAGCACCTCCGCCACAGCGGTGAACTCCAGATTGGTCAGTCGCATGCCGGGCTCATCGTCACCGAGGCGTGGCAGCGCCATGTTCCAAAGGCCAAGGGCTTTTGCTTGCGCGCGCAGTGTTTGTTCAATTTCGGGGACAGGCTGACCGGCGTGTGCCTGCGCTGTCCAGAGGTGGTTGTTAGGCAATATTCGATCAAGAAAAAACTGTTCAACCTGCGCTTTTACCTGGTGCGCTTTCTCTGGAAGTTCAAACACGCCTGCCCCTCACTTTTTGTTTTTCCTGCCTGCCGCGTCGCAACGAACAACACGCGCACATCGCAGAGCCTCGATTTCGATAGCCTTGCCAGAATTTACCACAGTTGATTCGTCGTGGAGACCTGGTACCTCTGGTTGTCGATAAATGATTGGATGGCATGGGGCCCGGTCAAGCGATTGCGGCAGGGTATCGCCAGTGGATCAATCACCGGCAATACAAAATCCAGCGCAAAAAAAACACCGTGTCGGATACCGACACGGTGTTTCTTGTTACTTCGCTGTTCCTAACTTTCTGCAGCGCTGCTGCGGATCGTCAAAAACGCGATAGGCAATAGCCTGCGCCTTTTTTGTGACTTAGAGGGCGACGAGGTTCTCTGCCTGTGGGCCTTTCTGACCCTGGGTTACGTCAAACTCTACCTGCTGGCCTTCAACCAGTGTCTTGAAGCCTGCGCCGGTGATGGCAGAGAAGTGGACAAATACGTCCGGTCCGGATTCACGCTCGATGAAGCCATAACCTTTTGATTCGTTGAACCACTTTACTTTGCCTTGAGTTTTGTCAGCCATGATAAACATTCCTGTCTTTATTTAACTTAAAATTAGACCCCAAAATGGAGCCGTCAAGCTGGAGTGATGCTACTTACTTATGGAACAGGACGAGGTACTAAAAGGCAGGACTTCGAAAATGTGGGCATAAATACGTGGTGCATGTCTAGCTCTGGGCAGTGTATAGAGGTTTTTACACAAGTCAAACCTTTTATTTACGTGTTTCTTGGCACTTCTGGACTGCTTTTGGCGTGTTTTTTGCCTTGCGTGTACACAACAGGCAAGGCACAAGGAACTACAGCACTACAGAACCACAACTATACCGCGGTCAGGCGCCGCGCCATGCAGTACCAGTTCGTAAACTGACTCGATGTCGGTAAAGGGGTGCTCTTCCACTGTCACCCACTCATCAACTCTTGCGAGGAATCCTGCAGTCGCCTCTCCTATTTTTGCCTGGTACTGTTGCCCGCCCCATTCCTCATTTCTCTTCTGAATCTGTGTAGGTGCAAAGAACATGGCAGGCTTCGGTCCGGGCAAACTGGCGGGTGCTTCACCATCGCGTGACTCCCAGTGCGTAATACCAACGCCGCAGCTATAAGCCAGGTTGTCGCCAAAGTGGTTGTGTACTTTGGCAAGCACGCTGCGGATGCCAGACATGTCGACGTAAACTGTGGGCACGCTGGCATCCAGCGCTGCAACCGCTTCGTAGTCAAGTACCTCGTCATACAGCTCGAGTCCTTCAACAAAGGCAATGTTGCTGGCTGAGGTCAGGCCGATCACCCGCACACCGGAGGCTCCCTGTTTCAACTGATAGGCAAGGCCAAATCCCGTTTTGCTTGAAGCGCTGCCTATCAGCACAGCTTTTGCACCGAAGCAGTTGTTGTCCGCCAGAAAGTCCTCAATCACAAACGAGGTGGTAAAGAGCGGCCGATAAATCATCATGTGATTATCGAACCTGGGTTCAAATCCATTTTCTGGTGTCATCAGAGAATACTGGTTATACACCACCGGCAACTGCGACCGATGGTCCGATGCATCAGTGAAGCCTCGCACTGACACCTTCTCAGGTTTCACCTTCAACTCGCTGGACATGGGAAAGTAGCCATAGTACCGATCGCCTGCGTGGATATCGGGATGCCCGGATGCGGTTACCACGCCAATTCCCCAGACGGGAATACGTCCCCAACCCGTTTCCGCTGGGAAAAACTGCCAGTAGCCAATCATGTCACCGGCAACACCGTAGGTGATGTTGTTGGCCGTGAGGGCAAAGCGCTCAACCTTGAGGATAACCTCACCGGGCTCAGCAGCAAGCGCGCTTGCCGCTTGCAGACGGGTGTCCGACAGGTTTGTTCGATTGACAATAAAATCCTGTTGCATGATTGCTTGTCCTCATTTTAGTGGGTGCCACAATAACCAGTTCACACTGGTATTTGTACCCATCCGTCGCAAAATCTGTGCTTTTGTCATCTGGGCGAGAACCGTGCGGCGGAGTCATAGCCAACTGGTTACACAATAACCAAAAGGCGCAGTTTCTCCGGGAAATGCGCTCACATTCTTGGGCAGATCCATCAAAGTAATGTAAGGTTCTGGACTTCAAGGACAAAAGGCCGATCCGATTGCACATCGCCCTGATAGATGATCACCACCTCTTCAGAGAAGGCATCCGGCTTGTACTTTCGGCCTTCAAGAAGGAGGCGACGTTCTCGCAGGCTGACAGCTGCGACGCGGCGCTAAAGATTGAGCCCGACACAGTGGAACTTGTGCTGCTGGACTTCCATTTACCGGGTACCAGCGGCCGCGATGCATTTGGTCGCCTGCGGGATCATTTTAAACATGCCGCCGTGGTTATCCTGTCCGGCGAAGACAATCCCGGTATCATCAGGCAGGTCATCAACGATGGCGCCGCCGGATTCATTCACAAGAACGCCTCGCCAGAAGTGCTGCAGGCCGCACTCAATCTCGTTATCGCAGGCGGCGTTTACCTGCCACCTGCCGTGCTTGATGAACAGGTACCAGGCAACAGCAATTCTGCTGCGCTCGCAACCCTGTCATCCCGGCAGCGCGCGGTATTGAACCGCGCTGTCCAAGGCAAAATCAACAAGGTCATCGCAGATGAGTTGAACATTGCCGAGGGTACGGTGAAGGCGCACCTCTCTGCCGCCTTCAAGGCCCTTGGTGTCAGCAATAGAACCGAGGCAGTTTTTGCGCTCTCAAAAATGGGACTCGTGCTGGACGACTAGCCGGGCCATCATTCCAGATCACTAACCCAGGTCCAGTTCAAAACGTTCACCACTGCCCTCGAAACTGCCCAGCAGTCGCCAGCCAGTTTGATCCTCGACAAATTCCAGCGAAGTGAAGCCGGCGGCACCGTCGAATGCCCTGGCTGCAACATCACAGGTAAACCCGTCACCGATACCAATTTGCTCAGCCATAACGAAGTCCTCAGCAACCGCGTTTGCAAACGGAAAAGGCGCGTACAGTGGCGCTGTGTGGATAGAACAAACGTTTGCAACCCTCTGATCGCCAGCCAGCAGCGTGGCTTCCGCCACCAGCGGCAAATGTTCGTCCCCTGACAGGAAGATGACCCGCTGAATCTGCTCAGCCGCAATAAACGACAGCAAATCCGCAAAGGTGGTTTGGTAGCCACTGAAACCATCTTCACGCAGGCTTGCAGTTTCACTGCCATGCGATAGTAAACGCCTGGGTAATAGCATGGCGGTCGTTGTAACCAGTTTTGGCACGCGTGGGTTCTGTGCCAACAGCCAGACCTTTAACACATTCAACTGCTGGCTGGAGATGATAGATGCGTTACTGGGCGGTGCCGCGTTGCGTGGCTCACGATCGGTGCGGGTATTCAACATAAACACTGGCAGCGGCGCGTCATCCACCGCACCCCAGAACTTCCGAGCCTGCCTCGAGCCAGTTTCAGACCATTGAAAACGACGAAACGCAGCTTCACCCAATTCAAGGTTCAACGGGGAATCGCCCGGTTGCCAGTTGTTACCAATTTCATGGTCATCCAGCATCATCGCAACAGGCACGCGACCAAGCACCTGTTGCACAGCATTCGTCGACAGGAGCGTTTGATAGGGTTCGTTGTACTTGACGCCGGCATCTGCCGGATCAAACAGTCCGGCTGTCGCATCCACGTACACCTGGTCACCCAGCAACAAGAGCAGTCCTGGCGCCCCTTCGGTTTCGATTTTCTGTTGCATCTGTTGCCAGGCGGAATAGGCCAGAGCACGATCGACAAGTCCCGGCGGATACTGACAACTCGCAAAACTGATATGAATGCCGTGCCTGGGGCAACGCTGCAACAAACCCGGTTGAAGCGCTGCGACATCCACTGCGAGCGTCGCCTGCAGCGCGTCTGAAATTCTACGCCGCGACTCCCCGGTACTGTAGCGCCTGCTCAACGGAGCCACTTCAAACGGCGGATCGCCAAACGTGCCATCCAACAGCGCGGGATGTTCGTTGTAGAGCAAGAGTAGCAACAGGCTGTCACCTGCTGCGAGGCGAACATCCAACTCCAGCATACCTGCGTCATCTACCGTGACATCAGGCACAATCAGCACCCGCGTCTCCCAATCGCTATCGGTTAGCGCAAACCCACTGGTTGCCATACGCCCACCCGCCAGCTCCACAGGCACTATTGCCAGCGCTTCCGGCGCACTCATATTCGGGCTCTTGCCGAGCTTGACGCGTACCGTCCCACTTGCGTCTGGACAGGAGAGCATGATCGGCCCCAGGAAGGGCGGCGCTGCCACCAGTGGGCCGCGACCTTCACGTTTGGTTCGCGTTGTAAGCGGCCGATCGAGGAAATCCCTGATCAGCGGGAACACCTCTGCCTCGCTGCGTGGACTAGCCCAGATATCCTGATGGCCAAAGGCCGGCAGCAGCCGCGTTTCATATGCCACACCAGCATCCATAAAAAGTTGTCGATTGCGCGCCAGCGTTGCCGGGGACGACAAGCCATTCTCTGCACCATGCAGACTCAACGTCTCAAACTGCCAGTACTGTTCAAGGCGAGCCCGATGCACGTAACGATTGACGCCCTGATAATCGGTGATGTTTTTCCATCGTGTCAGGTGAACAGCCTGGGCAACGGTACCGAGGTTCATCGGACCAAACATCGCGTCGATATTCTCAAGGAATGCGGGCGTTACGTTGTTGAGGGAAAAGTCGCGGCCGTAGAGCAAGTCCATGCGATGCCTGACCGCAACAAACGGCGTGCGTTTCCACGGCAAAAGCGGGTTTTGGCTCTGGAACTCCTCTTCCGGATAAACAAGCAGATTCAAGAGCCTGTCGAGCAGCTGGCCTGACAGCCGTGAGCGATTGTCGACACGGAAATCGAAGCGCGTTAACTTTAGAAAATTGCGCAGAAAATTAAGCGTGTAGGCCCGAAAGATGTTCTGCGGTGTAAACACCACAGCCGGACCAACCTGCGTCAGCACGACCCGCTTGATGTGTTCGCGCCAGTTTTCCCCGGCCGCTCCATTGCCATCGCCGAGTACTGCCATCGAAAACATCGCGGCCCCCATGCAATGCGCAACCACGTTTATTGGCCGGCCGGTTTTCCTGGCGATATGCTCAATCGCCAGCGGAATATCCTGCTCTGCCACATCCTCAAATCGCCATGGGGACACTGAAGTCGGCATCCCAGGACTGGTACGAAAATCAACCACCCAGACGTCATAACCCGCATGCCAGAGATACGCTGCCACCGAGGGTTCAAGCGCCTCGTGCGCAAAGGTTGTGCCGCTCGCACTGTAGCCGTGGAAGAGCACCACCGGCTCCCCATGACGCCGCTCATATCTCGTTAACAACGTGGGCACTGTCTGTCCATCTTTACCTGTGAGCATGGTTTGCTCAAAGACGGACACACCCGGCAACCTCAAAGGCAAGCGGGAAGGTGGCGCCTTATCAGATGCGTCAGGTAACCGAAACTGCCAGCCGTGAGTCGAGAGAAGCAGCCGCGCGACGTATCCGCCAATCTTGAAGAGGTCCAAAAAAGTCGTTGGGGTATCTCTCTGGTCAACAACTTCAAGCAGCGGCACGCCAATTCGCGCCAGGTACCGGGGTTCGAGCGCCAGCACAGAACAACCAGGATCCGCGAGTTGTGGAAATTCGCCCAGGTGCAGAGTCGTCAGTTGCCGCAACACATTGCTCGCGCGGCGATAGGTCACCCGTTTGGTGCCCACTATCGTTTTGCCTGCCATAACTGGCGCAGGCAGTAAGGCGTCTTCGTCCTTAAGAACACTTTCTATCGACAAAACGTAATCGAGCGTACGAATCTCACCCGCCCGGGTGGCCAACGCGAGGGCACCACGAGCCATGCCTGCGGTTGACCTGCCAGCAGCCAGCATCTGCCAGACATCACGCAAGCCGCGGTGAAGCCACCAGGCCGCACCGGCCCGTGCCGCTCGCGCCAGGCTCCGACTTTGCTCGCGCTGGAACAACCGAAGTTCGCCCGTCAGATCTGCGACCAGTAGCGCAAGTTCGTCCAGCATCGGCTCAATTGACGCAACCGGGTCGGACGCAAGCAAACACTGATACGCTTCTGGCTCAAAAACGCGCAATCTGCTGCCTGACCCAAACTTCAGTCGCTTCTCTCCCGACCCAACCAGTTCGTCTGCGCCAACTACCTCAGAAGCAAGTGTCAGTTCGACCATCCTGCGTGTTGGTCCCTGGGGTGACTCGATCAGGATCTCCCCCACCATGCGCTCATGTAGCCGAAACATGGTTTGATTGCCGGGTGCTAACCCAGTTTGTTCAGACTCTGTCTGTACAAAGACAGGCTGTACAAAGACGGGCTGTACAAAGACGGGGGCTTCACGTACCGCACTGCGATACACCGGTCGACGCGGCAATTGCTGGAGCACATTCGGCCGCGCCTCACACCCCCAGATCACCGCCAGGTTTTTGATCGCGCGCAGTGACACCGCACTAATCGTTAATGCCGGATTAGCGCCCAGGGCACGCGGGATAATCGCCCCATCAAGTATCACCAGGCCGTTGTGCACATCGGTCCCGGTACCTGTAAACACCCGACCGATATGATCGACAACACCATGGATCCCGCTGCTTGCCATCGGGCAGCCACCCAACGGATGTACCGTGAAGAGACTGCCCGATTCACCACCGGAGAGGTAATTCATCGATGGGGGTACCGGCCGCCACAGCGGGTTGGGTAACAGCGTACCGCCGCTGCCACTCTCATGAAGCAGTTCGGCCAGCAGGTCCATCTGCCGCTGAAACAAGGGATGGTTGCGCAGTTCTGGCCAGATGACTTCCAAAACACCTTCACCTGCTTCAGCACCACCGGGCATGTGCAGCGCACCGTTAGCACCATCATCACCCATCAGAGCGTAAACGGCTGTTGCCGCCATACCTTGCCGGTTCACGGCAAGCGGGTCCGGGTCTGGCCAGCCTGCGGCATGGTTACCATCGTGCTGGCCCAGGCTGTACAGCGTTCTTGCAGTCGTAAAGACCTGCTCAAACAGATCACGTAGGGGCCAGGGCACGGCCATTTCTTCCAGCAGGATGCCATAGTCATCCCGCAGATCCGTCACGCCCGTGATAGTAGGCCCTGGACTATTTTTCCCAGGACTCTTTTGCCAGGGAATCTCTTGCCCATGACTCTCTTGCCCAGGAATCTCTTGCCCAGGACGCTCTTGCCAGGCATTGGCGGGGCCCGGGCTGGTAGCAATTGCCTCTACCCGCGAGGTCTGCTCAAACCCAACCGCAAGCATATCCCCGTTGGTAGAAAACTGACGCCCCAACTGTGGCGAAAAGGAGAGAGACGAGGAGACCGATTTTTGCAACAACTCTGTCGATCCAAAAGTACCCGCAGCGAGGATGACGTACTTTGCTGAAACGATGAC
>CAYGNA010000074.1:0-13344 GCA_964351065.1 uncultured Pseudomonadales bacterium | reverse complement strand
TACCAGTGCCAACATAGAGCAGATCTAACACCGGATCATAGGCCATGGAATCCCACATGGTGCCACCGCCGCCAATCTCCCACCATTTGCCGCCGTGCCAGGTCTTTGCTGCCGTGGCCATCGCCTCACTTTCGAAAGGTTTTGAAGGGTCACCGGGTACGCTGAAGAAGCGCCACAATTCTTTGCCCGTGTTGGCGTCATAGGCGGTGAGGTAGCCACGGACGCCTAGTTCCGCGCCACCGTTGCCAATAATGACGCGCCCGTTGATGATGCGTGGCGCGCCAGTAATGGTGTAGGGGCGCGCCGGGTCCACGGTCAAAACGTCCCACAAAACCTTGCCGTTGGCAGTATCCAGCGCGACCAGCCGTCCATCCAGGGTGCCAACTAATACCTTGCCTTCCCACACGGCAACGCCGCGGTTTACGACATCACAGCAAGCGTCATAACCTTTCTTGCCCGGTACGCCTGGGTTATAGCGCCAGAGCACCTTACCTGTTCGTGCATCCAGGGCAAACACGCGGCTCCACGGACCTGTCAGGTACATGACTCCATCAACCACAATGGGCGTAGCCTCATGGCCGCGATACAGATCGGTCTCGAAGTACCAGTCCAGCCCCAGTGACTGTACATTCCCAGCGTTGATATGGGTCAGTGGTGAATGTCGCTGCTCATCGTGAGTTAGACCGTGCAGCGGCCAATCGGTGTTGTTTTCACTGGCACTAACAAACGGCGCGGACGCCAGGATTAACAACAGGCAGTTCAACAGGTGCCAGTGTGGAAAGCGGAGCATGGCAACACCTCGTGAGTGGATTTAAAAAAAATACTAACACCAAGTTGCTTTGCAATACCCGCGGTTGCCGCGGCACATATGCCGAGGATGTGATCTCCTACAGAAAACAGGGAGGGCGATCGATTTATGGGCCGTATTCGTGGATGCATCGCGTCATCTGCATGCCACCAAATCCAAAGGGTAATGTATCGACATTGAGTACTGCTGTACGGCCAATTGAATTGTGGAGGGCAGTGTGCACCATGCACCATGGCAGCCATAGTCTGGACAATTAACCAAGCCAAGCCAAGCCAAGCCAAGCCGAGCTAAGTCAGTCTGGCAGTTGATAGCCCTGCTCGCGAAACAGCTTGAGGGCAGCGTCAGCCACGGCGGGGTCGTACAGCTTGCCTCGGTTCTTGTTGATTTCATCCATCGCAGCATCGATGCCCAGAGCAGCGCGGTAGGGGCGGTGTGAGCCCATTGACTCAATCACGTCCGCCACCGCCATGATGCGGGCCTCGAGCAGGATCGCGTCGCCTTGCAAGCCCTGTGGATAACCACTGCCGTCCATGCGTTCGTGATGTTGCAAGGCGATTTGCGCCACCGGCCAGGGAAAGTCAATGTCCTTGAGAGCATCGTAGCCTGCCTGGGCGTGCGCTTTGATTAGCTCAAATTCGACAGGACTGATCCTGCCTGGCTTGGAGAGAATCTCCGTCGGAATGGAGTTTTTGCCAACGTCATGCAGATAGCCCCCGACCCGGATTCCCTCTATCTGTTCCTTTTTTAATCCGATGGTATTTCCGATGGCTACCGCGATCTCAGCAACCCGCCGTTCATGGCCGGCTGTATAGGGATCACGCATCTCGCTCAGGCTGGTCGCCAGGGCGACGATCTGCAGGAATGACCTTTGCAGTTTCTCAGCGTACTGGTGTACCTGTGCCTCGGCCAATTTCCGTTCGGTGATGTCACGGATATTGCACTGGACGACGTCTCGATTTTTTACCCGATAAACGTTGCTGATAAACTCAACAGCCACCTGCCGTCCGTCTTTGGTCTCTAACGGCAGGTCCTCGTACCGTATATGCTTGCCGATCTGTAGCTTGCGAAATTCCTCGCGGCTGGCCGCAACATCTTTCAAGAGACCAATTTCCCACAGTGCCTTGCCGATGAACTCGTCTCGCGTAAAACCGAGGAGTTCTTCCAGATTCGGATTTGCGTCATCAATAATGCCCGTATCAGCATCAATGATGAGGATACCGTCATGGGACGCTTCAAACAGGCGCCGGTAGCGCAATTCTGATTCGCGATGTGCGACCTGGGCTGCCATCGAGTTAAGGGAAAACGAGATGTCCGCGGCCATTTCGTCCAGTAGGGCACGCTCTTCGGCGTCAAAAAAATCCGGTTCTGCGACATAGAGCTTTACCACGCCAGCGATCTGGCCGTGACATCTAAAAGGAAAGGCAGCACAAGAGCGAGCGCCTTGCTGTACCGCCGCTATGTCGTAGCCGTTCTGGGGCGGCTCGAGCTCAAAATCATCGACACACACCAGGCGCTGATCAGTGGGTGCCACGCAGTGGTCGGATATCCTCTAGTCACTACCAAAATTTATAGAATTCATTCTTTCCATTCTTTCTGTAAGCGTCCGGTGTACCCCTATTGAGCAGTCACGTTGTCTGATGGTAGTGCCACATTCCATGGCAACAGTTCATCAATCCGGTTGATCGGGTGGTTGGCAATGGTCGCAAGGACATGCGTCAGATAAGCCTGCGGATTGATGCCGTTCAGCTTGGCACTGCCAATCAGGCTGTACATTAGCGCGGCACGTTCGCCGCCCGCGTCAGATCCTGCGAACAGATAATTCTTTCGCCCAAGCGCCACGGTGCGCAACGCGCGCTCGGCAATGTTGTTGTCGATCTCCAGCAAGCCATCCTCAACGTAACGCGTGAGTGCAGGCCAGCGCGGCAGCACATAGCGGATTACACCCGCTAGCGCAGACTTCTTCGACAACCGGGCCAACTCAGTCGTGAGCCACGCCTTCAGGTCATCCAATAGAGGACCAGCCCGGGCTTGCCTCGCAGCTTTGCGCGCATCTGGCGGCTGACCGCGGATCTCAGCCTCGATCTCATACAGCTGGCCAATGCGGGTTACTGCCTCATCCGCAATCGGTAAATCATCAGCCACTGCCAGCTCGTAGAACTTGCGGCGCACATGCGCCCAACATGCCGCTTCCCGGATGCGGCCAGTACCATACAGGTGATGGAAGCCCGCATAGGCGTCGGCTTGTAGGGTCCCCGTAAAATCCGCAAGGTGTGCTCTCGGATGTTCGCCCTTACGGTCCGGTGTGTACTGGAACCAGGCAACTGCTGGCGTATCGTAGCCTGCATTGCGATCATCCCGAATATAGGTCCAGAAGCGGCCGGTTTTGGTCTTGCCGCCTCCTGGGTTCAATACCGGTACGGGCGTGTCGTCAGCATGTAACTTTGCGCCAGCAAGCACATAGTTGCCCAGTGCTTCACCCAGCGGGGTGAGCAGGTGACTGACCTGGCCTATCCAACCGGCCAGGGTGGAGCGTTCCAGTTCCACGCCCTCACGCTGGTAGATCTCCCATTGCCGATAGAGAGGCAAGTGATCAGCAAATTTTGATACCAGCACATGTGCCAATAGACCAGGACCGGCAAGACCCTTCTCAATCGGGCGGGATGGCAATGGTGCCTGGATGATAGTCTCGCAGCCCCGACAGGCGAACTTCTGCCGTTCATGCCGGATCACTTTGAAACGCGCAGGTACATACTCCAGTTCCTCGCTTACATCGGTATCAATCAGGCGAAGTTCACCGCCACAATTCGGACAAGCGCAAGGGCCTTCATGCAGCACTGTCTCACGTGGCAGGTGCTCGGGTAGTGGCTTGCGGGCAGGTTTACCCTTGGGTGTTGTGGTTGCATGGTCGCGCCCTAAGTCGATCTCCAGCGCCTGTTCGGTCTCCAACTCCTCGAGCTTGAGCTCCAGTTGATGGATCTCCCGGCTCAGCTTCTCGGAAGATCGGTCAAACTGCATGCGGCGCAGCTTGATAAGTTGCAGGCGCAGGTGATGCAGTTCTTCATCACGGCGCTGCAGGCGTGCTTGCAGATCGTTGATCTGTTGCCTGGCTGCCGCCCGTTCATTGAGCAGTAAAGCCTGCAACTCTTTGGGGTCGTTGGGGAGGTTGTGAGCGGCACCGGACATGCCGCTAATCATAAACCAGTGGGCGCTGGTTTAGCCTGCTTTTTGCGGACTTTTTGTTCGTAATGGCCGGCGCCAGTCGATACCTTCCAGCAACTCCCCTCGATCTGGACACGTGTCGCGTGTTCTGGAAGGATCAATCTTTCATGAACCGGCGACAAGGGAGCATCTGATTATCCAGTGAACAGTCATGTGATACGAAGCTTTAAGCCTGCTGACCAACATGATGTGATTGCGCTGTGGAATGCCATATTTACAGATGACCCACCACATAACGAGCCCTCGTTGGTCATCGCACGGAAGCTGACGACCCAGCCAGATCTGTTTTTAGTTGCGATAGATGAAAACAGGGTTGTCGGTACCGTCCTTGCAGGTTATGACGGCGTACGCGGCTGGATACATCATCTTGCGGTAGATACAAACTGTCAGCGCCGGGGGATAGGGCGAGACCTTATGGCTGCGGCGGAACTCCGATTGGCCGCTCGTGGTTGCCCAAAGGTAAATTTGCAGGTTCGAGCCGGGAATGCTGCTGTGACAAAGTTTTACCAAGCGCTTGGATATGGCATCGAAGAGCGTATCAGTTTGGGTAAACTGCTCCCATAAAAAATTTGTCTGCGCAAGGCTCCGTTACCGGGGTGCTACTTACACTCATGTACGCCAAATTGATCCGCCAGAAACGCGAGAAACTCGGGTTGTGACCGGGCGGGGATTGAACAGGTGAAGGGCGGTTGGCTGATCCGCTTGCCAAACAGATAAATCGAACCGATGACGGCAAAGTACTCACGGCTATTTTTCAGGAAGTGCGCGTTGCGGTATCCGACGGGATACATCTCCGCACTGATGGCCTGCTGATAAGCTTGCTCTATCTGCGGTGTCGGAACTTTTAATACTTCACGCTGATAGGCGTGTAGCAGTTCATGCATAATGATGGGCCTGTTTGATGGTAGTCGCCCGGGTCGTATCCGTACTACCCGGCGTCCTGCAAGATTTGCGTACTGACCAAAAGTTTTGGTTAGCGCCGGATCGATGACAATCGGAATTTCACGGAAAAATTCCAGAGTCCTGACAGGTACTCCCGCGGACTCAACCACGGCCAACTGTTGGTCCAGCGATTCCCGCACCGTCTGTTTCTCGCGCTCTGTCACTCGACCAAAATCTACCTGAAAGCCCCGCATTACATCGATAGCTCGTGTTGAATCCTGTGCGAATACGGTACTCGCCGTCAGTGTAAAAGCTGTTATGGCGAGCAATCGCCAAAAGTTCCTGGATCGCAATTTGTGCAGGCGGGGTAAAGCGCCCGAGTCAGTCCTGTTCAAGCGTATGTCCATGAGGTTTTGTTCTTGCCTGCAAACAAGTCTACTCCGACCCCAGATTCGCTGGGTTGGGCCTTTTCACCAGGGTCCATTTGGGGCCACGCAGAATGATTTCACTGTCCTGATCGAAGTCGAAGCGCTCGTTGTAACTCTCATAGTCCTCGTTAAGAAAGATTGCCGCGCCTTTGTTTAGCGCACGCCACTCGACAAGGAATGCCCGCGGGGTATCGACCATTTTGTGACCATCCATTTCTCGGCTTCCTTCCAATTCGTTCTGGTAGGTACCGATGGTCACGACGCGCCCAAGGTAAAACGGCAGCGACGGCAGGTGGGTGCCAATCTCATAAATGGGTGTGTCTTGCGTAATCCCCGCAACCCTCAGCGCATCGGCCATCTCGCGGCCTGACCGCACAGGTGACATTCCCTGAAAGCCCCAGAGCAGGCACTGGATCGAAAGCAATACAAACAAGCCAGCAACTGGCAGTGTTTGGAGGATGTTCTTGTGCTGGTGCTGTAGCAGCAGTCCTCCTGCCAACATGGCAACCCCGGAGGCTATCATCCAGGGTTGGACCGCCTGGAATAACGCAACAGGGACAGCATCGTTTGCGAATCTGTTTGCCAGGGTGCCCAGTAATGCAATACAGGCACCTGCAATGATCAATAGCCATGGATCAATGCCAAGTCGCCCGGTTCTGGCTATTCGGGCAGATACCAACAAAACCAGCGCGGCGATGGCTGGCGCGATGTACGGCGGAAGTTTGCTGTTACCCATCGAAAAGAAGACGAGTGAGAAAACTGCAAAACACCACAGAAACCGTTCCGGTTCAAAAGATTTCGCTGCTCCACCATTCCAGGCAAAAGCTGGTTTTAACAGTGCCAGTAGCGCTGAACTGGTAAAGGGCAATGCGCCAATCAACAGGATGGGAATGAAGTAATAGAGAGGTTCTTCGTGCACGTGCACATCCGTTGTGTAGCGCAGGAAATGTTCTTTGACAAAGAAGAAGTGGAAGAAATATTCGTGTTTGGTTGTCATCCAGACAAACCAGGGGGAAGCCAGGACCAGGAAGAGTACAAGGCCTTTGCCAATGTGGAGTTGCCGCCACCAGCGAACATCGCGTTTCCACAGGCTGTAGACAGCCACGGCGCCCGCCGGCAGCACGATGGCAATAAGCCCCTTGGTCATCATCGCAAAAGCCAATGCTGACCAGCCAAGCAGCATCCAGTTTCTAGTCTGCCTGGCATCATCTGATGGCGCCGACTGTGCCAGCAACAGAGCACCTATGCCTACCATCAGGAAAAACGTCAACGTCATGTCGACAGTAATAAAATGGGCTATGCCACAGTAAAGAACGCCGCTCAGGCTTAACACAAACGCGGGGAGTGCAGCTGCTTTGCCAAAAAGCTTGCATGCTACAAATGCGAGCCAGACGGCACCCAGGAAACCCAGAATCGCGAGTGGCAGCCTCGCCACACCATCGCTGACGCCAAACAGTGAGAAGGCGGCTGCTTGCATCCAGTATTGCAGGGGCGGTTTGTGGAAATAACGCATGTCATGCAGGCGAGGTGTCAGCCAATCGCCAGTGGCGACCATCTCACGCGGAATCTCGGCGTAGCGCCCCTCGTCCGGATCAATCAGATCGCGATAACCCAGTCCGCTGAACCATACAACCGCGTAAACAAGTACGGTCAGTACCAGCAGTGATTGAGATAGAGGGGGAATGTCACGCATAGTCGTATTGCAACAGAAGCGCATACCCACCGCAATGTCGAGGTCAATCTATGTGGAGAGGGGCCTTGGTACCAGTCAGTGCGAATCGCCGGCACTCATGGTGTGGGACAGGGTAATGGCGCGTTCCAGGATGGCGTCAATCATCGCAGCCGCCTCGGGGCTGTAGGTAAAGCCAAGAAACGCGCATCTCGACAGCTCAATGACTGCCTCCAATACCTGGGACTCAGTTTCAGGGTCACCCAGCATCATGAGCAGGTTGGAAAAAAACGCAAATTCTGCAGTCGCACCTTCTTCAGACAGTTGCTGACACAACGCTAGCAGGGGCGTGATGAGTTCGTGCTGCACAACATCGGCAAAAGTGGAGTGGCTCATCGGACTCTTATCGATTCAAACAGGAACATACGTCAGTGATACAGTAGCGGTTCTGTTGCGCTGACCCGCCAAGGAGTTACAGGATGGCCTGGTTCGAACGAGATGGTAGCCGGATTCACTATGACGTTGTGGGTAACAATGGTCCCTGGATTGTGCTGACCCCCGGTGGGCGGGGTGGTCTGGAAGATGTGCGCCATCTTGCCGTTGCCTGCGCCAGACACGGCTATCGGGTGCTACTGCACGACAGGCGCAACTGCGGTAAATCTGATGTGTATGTGGCGGGCGAACTCTCCGAGCAGGAAGTATGGGCTGATGATGTCCACGCACTACTATCAGAACTTGACGCATTGCCGGTGATCGCCGGTGGTGGATCGGCCGGTTGCAGGCTATCGCTGCTGTTGGCAATCCGGTATCCCGAAGCCGTTACCGGCTTGTTGTTATGGTGGGTGACGGGAGGGCGTTATGCTGCCGAGCATCTGGGTCAGCAGTACTACGGCCAGTTCATCACAATGGCACAGCAGGGCGGTATGGCCGCCGTCAGTAACAGTGATTTTTTTGCTGAGCGTATCCGCGATAACCCGGATAACCGGGAAATGCTGCTGCAGATGGAACCAGGGGCGTTTATCGACGTGATGCGGCAATGGCAGGAATATTTCCTGCAAGGTGCAGATCTGCCTGTGATCGGAGCCACTCGCGATGAGTTGGCAGCAATTGCAGTACCCACCTGTATCGTCCCGGGTTCTGACGAGGTCCATCCGCGCCATGTTGCCGTTGCGTTGAATGATATTTTGCCATCAAGCGAATTACATTTTCCGTTTGACCGAGAGGAAGCCGCAGAACTCCGCTCGTTGCCGCTGGATGTGATCATGACGCGTTTTCGTGAAAGGCTGGCACGCATTTTCACCGAATATCTCGTACGAACCTTTCAATAGCATCCAGCAGCACCGTCTGACACCGCGAGCACTAGCACCTGGTAGGCAGGCTGACGACAGCTTACATCATTGTGTTATTCAGTCTGGCTCGTTGCCAATTCGATAGCATCACGCAGTTTGTCCTTGCCAAAAAATATTTCATCGCCAACAAACAGCGTCGGTGAACCGAAGGTGCCACGGCTAACAGAAATTTCTGTGTTGTCGATCAGTTGTTGCTTTACCCCGGGGTCGGCCATTCCCGCAAAAATTTCTTCAGATGGTAGACCGGCAGTCTCAAGCGCAGCTTTGATAACGTCATCCTCATCCATCTTGAGTGATTGCTCCCACATGGCGCTGTACATGGCGTCGATATACGGCTGGAAGTAGCTGGTGGCCTGGGCAAAAACAGCGCCTCGCATCATCTTCAAGGTATTCACTGGGAAATGCGGGTTTGGTACCTGGGGTTTGATGCCATGGTTTGCACAGAATCGGTTGGTTTCGATACGCGCGTAGTCGGGTTTGTTCGCAATGCCCGCAAGAGATACTGCCGGCGAAACGTTGTTGGTCGCCTTGAAGACACCGCCCAGGAGTACCGGCACGTAGTTGAACTCGATACCAGTTCTGGCAGTGACTGCCGGGATAACCTTGTGAACGAGATAAGCATTCGGACTGCCAAAATCAAAGTGAAAATCTATTTGCATCGTGATATCTGCCGTTTGATGAGTGCTGTTTTAGTGTAAGCGCTGGTTATTGAACTAATGGTTCCACCACGGACGGTCTGAATAGGATCGCAGATCAATCTCGTGCGTCCAGGTTGAGCGATGCTGGCGTGCGAGATGCAGATAAGTCTCTGCAATGTACTCTGGCACCATAAGTCCGTCAGCTTTACCCCGGGTGTCGCGCAATTGCTGGAAACGCTCGGGGCCCAGCATTTTGCCCAGCGTATCGGGCGCATCAACGGCGCCGTCAACAATGATGTGGGAGACGTGTATACCCTTGGGGCCAAATTCTGCGTTCAGTGACTGGCACAGCATGCGCCGGCCGCCCATGGCCGCGGCATGGGAGTGCTGACCGCCATTGCCGCGTACGGCAGCGGTTGAAGAGGTCACAAGTATGGTGCCATGCCCTCGTTCTTCCATCCCGGGACATACCGCTGAGGCGAGCCGAAACAGTCCAAAGGTTGCGAGCCGCCAGCCCATCTCAAAGGCCTTGTAACTTGTGTCTTTCAGAGCACGGTCGCCGATTTGGGCACCAAGGTTGAACACCACAACATCAATATCTCCGATCTCTGCCGCAACACTTTTTACGCAGTCTTCAATTGTATTCTCGTCGTTTGCGTTCAGCAGCATCCCGGTCGCCGAGCCGCCGTCGTCTTCAATCGCCTTGACCATTCGGTTCAGGCCGTCTTCATCGCTGCGCCGGCAGAGCACGACATGGTAGCCTTCTTTCGCGAATCGCTGACCCACAGTACCGCCGATGCCAGCGCCGGCCCCCATGACAAGACAAACTGGTTTCATTCGTTCTCTCCGGTTGTGGTAAAGAAGTTGGGTTTGCGTTTTTCCATAAAGGCACGGATAGCTTCCCTGGCCTCGTCGCCACCGCTGGACTCAATCATGTGCTTGGCCTCAAGTGCAAAAGAATCGTCCAGTGATTGCGAGAGCCCAGCGTGTATATTCTGTTTCATCCGGGTTAGCGCCTGGGTTGGGCCGTTAGCAATGGCAACGGCATAGTTGAGCGCCTCTGTACGAAAGTTCTCTGCAGGAAATACGGCATCAAGGAGTCCCATCGCGAGTGCATCCTGGGCACTAAGCCGTGGCGACAGATACAACAGTGACTTGGCCCGCGCGAGTCCAATCAGCCGTGGCAGGAACCAGCTGGCACCGTAGTCTCCACTCAGTCCCACGTTGCGAAAAGCCGTCATCATAAAGGCGTCAGCAGAAGCGATGCGCAGATCACAGGCAAGCGCAAGGGAGAAACCAGCGCCTGCGGCTGCGCCGGGCAGGGCGGCTATAGTAGGTTTTGCCAGGTTATAAAGGCATCCGGTCAGAGTCTGTTGTTTGTGGGTGAGGTCAATGATTCGTTCCGCAGCAGTGCGTTTTGTGGCATTCGGCCCGGGTCCACTGCCCATCTCGCTAACGTCTCCACCTGAACAGAAGGCATTGCCGGCACCCGTGATCATGACACATCCGACATCACTGCGAGACGCTAGCTGCGGCAACAAGGCGCGCAAGGCAGGGGTGAGAATGTCGCCGAGGGCATTTTTCTTATGGGGTTTGTTCAGCGTCACAATGGCGACTCGCTGGGTCAACTCACAGAGCAGTTCGTCTGTACCCGTAACTATTTGTATCATGCAGCTACCCAACGATCCGGTTTTGGTGCCGGCCAATCCTCGAAATTGGTTTCATTATAAAACTATATAGTTGCATCATAAAACCTCATCGGTAGAATGCAAACATGAAATTGCAATCATTTGATCAATTCAATTGCCCCCTTGCGCAAAGCCTGTCGGTGATAGGTGAGCACTGGACCTTGCTTATCATCAGGGATGCATTTTTTGGCTTGCGCCGATTCGATGAATTTCAGAAAGATCTTGGCATTGCACGCAACGTTCTCAGCGATCGCCTTAAGAAGCTGGTTCAAGCTGGCGTTCTGAAAAAATCCAGCGGACCTGGTCATGCGGACTATCGATTGACGGAGAAGGGCCTTGCATTGCAACCAATTTTGCTCGCGATGTCACAGTGGGGCGATACCTATCTGCCACATCCGGATGGTAAACGCCTGACCTTTGTCGACCGTCGCGATGGCAAGGCAATAAAACCTATTGGGGCTTATGCGGCTGATGGGCGGCGGCTCAAACCACATGATATCAGGGCAGAAGCAGGCCCGGGACTGCGCAGCAAACAGTCTCCGGATTCCCGGTCGGTACCGCTGCCCGACTAACTCTGGCTGTCACGCTGGTCGTGATGCCAGGAGACACAAGGCGGAAATTCGCCCGCTATCCCCTGGAGGGCAGGGACCGCGCAGTGAGACTTCAACTCCTGCGCAATGCTGGGGAAATGCGCCTTAAATCAATCGTCCCTGTTGGTCCTGACGGCCAGCACATCGCAGGTTACGCCATGCAGGACTGCATTGGCGGTTGAGCCCAGCAACAGGCTGAGGCCCTTTTGGCCGTGAGTCCCAATAACAATCAGGTCCACACCCTGTTCTTCAGCAATGCGCTTGATTTCCGTGGATGCGCGGCCAAACGGGAGGTAACACTTGTCTTCGGCTACACTCAGGTCCCTGCAGACTTCAGCAAGCTTTTTCTCTTCAACCTTTCTCATTTCTTCATCCAGCGACACAATCTGGCTGCTCATTGCTGCCATGCCACCTGCCTGGTACGCCGTCAGTGTTGGCTCGTGGGCATGCACGAGTAACAGGTCAGCGCCGTGGTCGGCGACAACCTGTTTTGCCTGTTCAATGATCTCCTGGTTGTCAGAGCCGAGATCAAGCGCCAGCAGGACCTTTTTGTACTTTGCCATATCTACTCCTCAGTATTTTTTTTGTCTGGTGTTGGAGGCGGCGTCTGTTGGCCGCCCAGATTTTTTAGTGCGTTGGATAGCCCATCCATCAGGTCAATCGGTAGTGGGAAGACAATCAGGGAGCTTCGGTCAGTCGACAGGTCCGCCAGTGTCTGCAGATACCTCAGTTGAATGGCCTGTGGGTGCGCAGCAAGAGTTGCTGCAGCCTCGGTCAGTTTGACTGACGCTTCTACTTCACCTGTGGCGTGGATGACTTTGGCTCGGCGCACCCGCTCGGCTTCAGCCTGACGGGCGATTGCGCGAATCATACTCTCATCGATATCAACATGTTTGATTTCCACGTTCTGGACCTTGATACCCCATGAGTCTGTTTGCTCGTCGAGTAACTGCTGAATGCCAACGTTCAACCTGTCGCGTTCGGCGAGCATTTCATCAAGTTCGTGCTGTCCCAGGATGGACCGCAATGTGGTCTGTGCCAACTGGCTGGTGGCCTCAAAGTAGTCTTCCACATTGATGGTGGCTTTCTCTGGATCAATAACGCGAAAGTAAAGTACCGCGCTGACCTTGACGGATACATTGTCGCGCGAGATCACGTCCTGGGTTGGTACATCAAACACGATGGTACGCAGGTCGACTTTGACGATCTGCTGAATACCGGGAATGACGATGATAAGACCGGGGCCTTTGACGGCCTGAAAACGGCCCAGGAAAAAAATTACGCCGCGTTCATACTCGCGGAGCACCCTGAATGTATAAAAGGCCAGCCCAATGAGCAGGACTGCCAGTACCACCACAAACATATCCATTTTATCCTCCTGCCGGGTCGGCCGGTTCTACCGTGAGTACAAGTCCGTCGACCGAGGTCACCCGAACGTGTGTTCCTTCTTCGATTGACGTGTTTGCCCTGGCTTTCCAGATTTCGCCACCAATCCTGACCTGACCTTCACCCACAACGGGGGTCATTGTCTCACCGCGCTGACCGACGATTGTCTGAACGCCCGTTGTCACCGCCTGTTTACCCACGCGCATGGCGATGGTGATGGTCGCCACAATAAACGCTGCAGTGAGTACGCCAATCGCAGCAATCATTGGCAAGCCAATCTGAAACGCCTCGATGTCTGTGTCAAATAGCATGATGCCACCTATAGAGAACGCAATTATTCCGCCGATGCCCAGAGCGCCAAAACTTGGTATGAGCGCTTCTGCAAACATCATCGCCAGACCCACAACAATCAGGGCGAGGCCGGCGTAATTGATCGGCAGCATGTTCAGCGCATATCCAGCCAGAATGAGACAGATTACTCCAACCACGCCTGGCACCAGTGACCCTGGGTTGTAGAACTCAAGGATAATGCCATACACGCCAAACATGCCAAGGATCAGGACAACGTTCGGATTGGTGATGGTGGCGAGCAGTTCCGTACGCCAGTCTGGTGATTGGTAGTGTACATCGACATTCGCGATGTCGAGTACAACCTCGTGGTCTCCGATTGTTGTGCTGCGCTGGTTC